>NZ_JAVHUX010000045.1:0-208635 GCF_030954545.1 Serratia sp. MF1(2023)
CGGCTACGTGCTGAAAGACTGCGCGGGCACGCCGGACGTCATCCTGATTGCCACCGGCTCCGAAGTGGGCATCACGGTGGAAGCGGCGGACAAGCTGACCGCGGCGGGCCGCAAGGTGCGCGTGGTGTCGATGCCGTCGACCGACGCGTTCGACAAGCAGGATGCGGCGTACCGCGAGTCGGTGCTGCCGGCGGCGGTAACGGCGCGCGTGGCGGTGGAAGCGGGTATCGCGGACTACTGGTACAAGTACGTGGGGCTGAACGGCGCCATCGTGGGCATGACCACCTTCGGTGAGTCGGCGCCGGCGGAGCAACTGTTCGCCGAGTTCGGCTTCACCGTGGACAACGTGGTGGCCAAGGCGCAGGCGCTGCTGAAGTAAGCGGCCTGGCGCCAGCCAATAAGAAAGCCGGTCATCGTGACCGGCTTTTTTTATGCCATCACCCGATGGATCTGCAAATACTGCAGCAGCATGATGGTCTTGCCGTCTTTAATGCGGCCGTCGACGATCATCGCCACCGCTTCGCTGAACGGCAGTTCGATCACTTCAATATCTTCATCTTCAATGCCGCCGCCGGCCGCGCGCCGCTCATCGTCATGGTATTCGGCGATAAAGAAGTGCACGATCTCGGTCACGCCGCCCGGCGACATGTAGGCTTCGAAGATTTTCTTGACCTCGCCCACCTGAAAACCGGTCTCTTCCACCGCTTCGCGGCGCGCGCACTGCTCCGGAGAATCGGCGTCCAGCAGGCCGGCGCAGGCCTCGAGCAGCATGCCGCTCTCGTTGCCGTTGACATAAGTCGGCATGCGGAACTGGTTGGTCAGCACCACCGTGCCCTTGGCGCGGTTGTACAGCAAAATGGTGGCGCCGTTGCCGCGATCGTAGACCTCGCGCATCTGTTGCACCGAACCGCCGTTTTTGCGTTTCAGATCGAACGTGTACTTATGCAGCACATACCAGTTGTCCGACAGCAGCTCTTTCTTCACATTCTCAATTTTCGACGACATGACCCTTTTTCCTTGAGTTGCAACCTGAAGATCATACCGCGATTACGCCGCGCCGCGGCAGACGATTTGCAACAAAACATCATCGGTCCCGGCGGCGGCCCGACCTTAAATCATCTTAAAGTAAGCACATCTAAGTAGCGGAAACCCTGAAAAAAAACCATAAGGGATAGCGCCACATCATCCTAATAACACGCGCCTATTTTATTTTTCAACGCCTCTTTAGGGAAAACCAACGTGAAACTGACTCATCGCTGCTTGTTACCATTAAGCCTTTTATTGATGGCCAGCGCCGGCGCTCAGGCGGCGGACTGCGCCAACGTGCCGGAATGGGCGGCTAAAACCTACGCCATCAAAGGCACGCAGGTCATAAAGGACAATACGCTGTTCGCCAATAAATGGTGGGCAGAAAAACACCATATCCCCGGCGTAGCCGGTTGGGTCGGCGAACCCTGGCAAAACCTCGGCCAGTGTGCCGCCCAGGAGACTTCCTGGTGGCAAGCCTATGCCGAGCAGGAGGGATTCAACGATGCGCTGCGTTACATCGGCACCAGCCTGGATGCGCTGAATCAGGACGCCGAACAGGCGCTGGCGGACTCGCAAGATGCCCGCACGCCGCTGTATTGGCTCAAACGCACCATGCAGATGTACCCGTCAGACACGCCAAATGTCTACCGGCTGCCGATCGTTCACGCCGCCAGTTGGTACAACTCCTTGTATGGCAGCATGGCGCGCGGAATTTTCTTCTACACCCGCACGCTGGGGAATCAGGGCGACAGCGTCACGATAAAGGCCGGAACGATTCCGGCAGGCAGCTCATGTTTTGCGGCGACCAGCGCCCGTTTCGATAACGTTGACAACATCTACTCGAACAAACGAAAGCTTGATGCCAACAAGGAGACCACTTATACCTTCGCGCAAACCGGCGTCCTGGCCTTAGGCTGCAGCCATCCGCAAAAACAGCAAAACGGCGAATTTGTCCGGTTAGATGTGAGCGGCGGTGGCGACAGCAACCTGCACATTCTCGGTCAGAATACGCAAGGCGACTGGGAGCAACAGAAGGCCGGCGCCGGCATCCTGGGCGGCGCCGTGTTGTATGACGGTAAATCCAATCACTTCGTACCGAAGAAAATCACCGACAAAACGCAGGAGATCATCAATAAATCGCTGGGGGAAAGCCTCAGCATCGCCGCGCTGTATGAAGCGGTGAACGGCATGGACGGCACCCACGAGATGTTCACGGCATCACAGGGTTCCCTGTTCCTCAACTACAGCAAATGCTGCAGCGCCGAATACCGCGAGGGTGCGGTCAACGTCGGTTTCTTCGCCGACAAGACCACCCGCGCCAACGCCGCCCACTGGGGACTCTGGCACGAACTGGGGCATGAGAACGAACCGCAGTGGGAATACAACGTATTCCCCGAAGTGCAGGTCAACCGTTATTCGGTACTGGCTTGCCGCCTGTTGTCGGAACGCAACGATTTCGACTATGGCCCAACCTGCAAACTGGGCGCCGACAAGGAGTGGGATCGGGATGCGGTGCGTAAGTTCCTCGCATCAGAAGTGCGCTATGACGAATTCCCGAAGAAGCAGCATGATGTCGCGCTGGGGTTTTTTACCCATCTGTTGCACGCTTATGATGAATCCTTCTTCCCGCGGATTAATCAGGAACGGCTGAAGCAGACTTTCGCGGCACCGGGTAACACCATGCAGGATAAATATAAATACGTTTTCGGCACGCCGCAGAAGGTCATCGACTTCAGCGTGGTCGTCTACAGCCGGGAGGCGGGGCAGGATCTGCGCGAGTACTTCACCCGCTGGGGGCTGCGCTTCAGCGACCACGCAGCGAAACAGGTGGTCGTGATGAATCTGCCGACGCCCTGAAGCGCGGCAATAAAGCGCCCCCAGAACAGGGGGCCTTCTGCCTGATTTCATCCGCGCTAAAGGCAAATCTTCAGAGAAAACCGGCCCGCCGCTGAACATCGGCGGGCATTTCGCTATTCATTTGATTACACAACGACAATTGTTCCCGTTTTGTTGACAACTTGATACAAATCGCGGTGCAATTTAGTTGCAAAAGTTATAGTTTTGCTTTCGAATGAAACTGGCGAAGCGCCTCACCTGAGAGAAAAGGATTCCGTGATTGCTTGTTAAACGTTCCGTGACCGGCAGCCTGGCCAGAGCGCTGTTCGGCATCGTGATACTGTCGGTGCTCGCCACCGGGTTGGCGTTGACGACCGTCGCCGGCAGCCAGAGCGATGCCGAGGCGATCAACATTGCCGGTTCGCTGCGCATGCAAAGCTACCGCTTGGCCTTCGATCTCGAGCGGCAGAGCCCGGAGCTGGAGCTGCACCTGCAGCAGTACCGGCAATCTTTGCAGGCGCCCGCGTTGCAAAAGCTGACTCGCTTTTACGTCCCGGCCGAGGTGCGCAACCACTATCTGGCGCTGCAACGAACATGGCAAACGATGGAGCGGCAGATCCGCGACGGGCAGGCGGCCGCCTACCGGGCTGAGGTCGCCGGCTACGTCAACCGCGTCGATCATTTCGTTTCCGCTCTGCAGCGTTATTCCGAGTTGAAACTCACCCTGGTGGCCGCCGTCAGCGTACTGGGCTACGCCGCCATCATCGGTCTGGTGCTGTTCTGCATCCGCTTTATGCGCCGCCAGGTGGTCACGCCGCTGCAGCATCTGGTCGACGCCAGCCAGCGCGTGCAACAGCGCGACTTTCGCCATCCGCAGCTGGACGTGGCGCTGCCGAACGAGCTCGGCGTGCTGTCGCAAACCTTCAGCGCCATGTCTGACGAGCTGGCCCGCCTCTATCAGTCGCTGGAGCTGAAAGTGCAGGAAAAGACCCAGCGCCTGCAGCAGGCCAACGACACGCTGGAGGTGCTCTATCGCTGCTCGCAGGCGCTGAGCGTGCGTCAGATCGATCAGCAGGCGTTCGAAAATGCGCTGCGCATCGTGCGCCAAAGCGAACGACTGCGCTGCATCCGGTTGAACGTGGCGGACGATCATGGCCAGTGGCAACTGAACGAAGGAGAGCCGGCGCCGGCGCAAACCTGGAGCACGCTGCCGATCACCCAAGGCGATAAACTGCTGGGCGAGTTGCGATGGCAGCCCGAAGCACAGCCGCCGCATCCTCACCTGATGCAGAGCCTGGCCAACATGCTGGGGCGCGGCGTCTACTTCAACCGGGCGCAAAAGCAGCACCAATATCTGCTGTTGATGGAAGAGCGTGGAACCATCGCACGCGAGCTGCACGATTCGCTGGCGCAGACGCTGTCGTTCCTGCGCATCCAGCTGACGCTGCTCCGGCGCGCCGCCGACGATCCGGCGGCGCAGGCGATTATCGACGATTTCGAGCGCACGCTGGCCGATGCCTATCGCCAGCTGAGAGAATTGCTGGCCACCTTCCGCCTCAACATTCAGGAGGCGGATCTGAATGCCGCGCTGGAGCAACTGTTGCAGCCATTAAAGGCGCTAACCCCGGCGCGGATTCAGTTACACTGTCGGCTGCCCTCGCAGGCGCTCAACGCCCAGCAGCAGGTGCACGCGCTGCAGATCGTGCGCGAGGCGGTGCTCAATGCCGTCAAGCACGCCGGAGCGAACGAGATCGCGGTATGTTGCGAGGTCAACGCCGCAGGCGACAACGTATTCAGCATTACCGACGACGGTTGCGGCATCGCCAGTCTGGAAGAACCGGAAGGGCATTACGGCTTGACCATCATGAGCGAACGCGCGGCGCGACTGGGAGGAACGCTGCGCATCCGGCGCAGAAGCGGCGGCGGCACGGCGGTCTGCCTGACATTCTCGCCCTGACCTTGCGGCTGTTCACTCTGCGTTACGGTTGCCGCCGGCCTGAAGGCCGCCCGGAGAGGTTTGCGGTGCAGAATGCCGCTATTTTTGAAGAGACAGTCCCACTGTGAAGCACGCCTCCGGGCGCGTTTGAGTGGCTTTACTTGCTACAGGGAGCATATTTCATGGTGATGAAGCAATACCGAGTCATGATCGTTGACGATCATCCGTTGATGCGGCGCGGCATCAAACAACTGCTGGGACTGGATGCGCGATTTGGCGTGGTGGCAGAGGCCGGCAACGGCAGCGAGGCGGTTGCGCTGGCGCTGCAGCACGCTCCGGACGTGATCTTGTTGGATCTGAACATGAAGGGCATGTCGGGGCTGGATACGCTGCGGGCCCTGCGCGACGAAGGCGTGGACGCGCGCATCATCGTGCTGACGGTCTCCGACGCGCGCAGCGATCTGTATGCGCTGATCGACGCCGGCGCCGACGGCTATCTGCTAAAAGACAGCGAACCCGAACAACTGCTGGAACACATCAGCGCCGCCGCCGAGGGCCAGAACGTGATCAGCGACGCCATGGCCGACTATTTGCTGGCGCGCAGCGAGCAGCACGACCCCTTCGCCGCCTTGACCGAACGCGAACTGGACGTCCTGCAAGAGGTGGCGCGCGGCCTGTCCAACAAGCAGGTGGCGGCGCAGTTGCATATCTCTGAAGAAACCGTGAAGGTGCACATCCGCAACATACTGCGCAAGCTGGACGTGCGTTCTCGCGTGGCGGCGACGGTGATGTACCTGGAGTACAAAAGCCACTGATCGCCCCGCCCCGGCCGATCCGCCGGGGCCGCTTACTCGATGGCGCTGAGCAGCGCCTGATGATGCTGGTGTACCCAGCTCTTGTTGAACGGCCCCCAGCTTTCCAACTGATAGAAACCGTCGTTGTTGCGCACGCCCTGCTGCACGAACTGCAGCTCGACGCCCATGCCGGGCAGCGCCTTCAGCACATCCTGCAACGTACGGCGCGGCCAGCCGGTCAGCGCCATCAACCGCGGCACATTGGGCCGCTCACTGTGGCTGATCAGCCAGCATAAATAAAGCCGACGGGCAAATACCGGGTTAATTCCCATGCCAAGCTCCTGCTGTAAGGTGAGGCCAGTTTTTACTTTTCGATTCCCTGCGGCGAAAAAATGCGCAAGGCCTTTGATAGTAATAAAAATGTCTTAATAGCGTACAATTACCGACGCCGATACGCCCACGCCGTTTTCCGCTACCGTTATTTACACTATCTCCTTTTTTTCTCCACGCTTTCCTCGGCTATCCCGAGTAAAGTGCAATAGCGCCGGAATCCTTCCCTGCCGCTGAAATGCATATTTCCGATGCGTTTTAAAGATAGAACAAGTCATAACGAGGTTCGCGCTGCATGGCCAATTTTTTTATTGATCGCCCGATTTTCGCCTGGGTGCTGGCAATTATTCTTTGCCTGACCGGGGCGTTGGCGATTTTTTCTTTACCGGTAGAACAATACCCGAATTTGGCGCCGCCGAACGTGCGCATCAGCGCAACTTACCCAGGTGCTTCGGCGCAAACGCTGGAAAACACCGTTACCCAAATCATTGAACAGAATATGACCGGCCTCGACAACATGATGTACATGTCGTCGCAGAGCACCAATACCGGCCAGGCGACCGTGACGTTGACGTTCGAAGCCGGTACCGATCCCAACGAGGCGATGCAGCAGGTGCAAAACCAGCTGCAGGCCGCGATCAAACGCCTGCCGCAGGCGGTGCAAAATCAGGGGGTGACGGTCTCGAAATCCGGCGACACCACGCTGATGATGGTGGCGTTCGTCTCCACCGATGGCAGCATGGACAGGCAGGACATCGCCGATTACATCGTCTCCAACCTGCAGGATCCGCTCAGCCGCATCAACGGGGTCGGCAGCATGGACGTGTACGGCTCGCAATACGCCATGCGCATCTGGCTCGATCCCAACAAGCTCAACAGCTATCAGTTGACCACCCAGGATGTGGTCAGCGCCATTCAGTCGCAGAACGCCCAGGTCGCGGTCGGCCAGTTGGGCGGCACGCCATCGGTCGATAAGCAGGCGCTGAACGCCACCATTAACGCCCAGTCGCAGCTCCAGACGCCGGAACAGTTCCGCCAAATCACCCTGCGGGTCAATCAGGACGGTTCGCTGGTGACGCTGGGCAACGTCGCCACCGTCGAACTGGGCGGCGAGAACTACAACTACCTCAGCCGCTACAACGGCATGCAGGCCGCGGGCATGAACATCAAGCTGGCCTCCGGCGCCAACGAACTGCAGACCGACCAGTTGGTGAAAGACAAGATCGCCGAGCTGTCGCAATACTTCCCGCACGGGCTGGAGGCCAAAGTGGCCTATGAAACCACCCCCTTCGTCAAAGCCTCGATCAAGGACGTGGTGAAAACGCTGCTGGAAGCCATCCTGCTGGTGTTCCTGGTGATGTATCTGTTCCTGCAGAACTTCCGCGCCACGCTGATCCCCACCATCGCCGTGCCGGTGGTGCTGCTGGGCACCTTCGCCATCCTTTCCGCCTGTGGCTTCAGCATCAATACCCTTACCATGTTCGCCATGGTGCTGGCGATCGGCCTGCTGGTGGACGACGCCATCGTGGTGGTGGAAAACGTCGAACGCGTGATGAGCGAAGAAGGCCTGCCGCCGCGTGAAGCCACGCGCAAATCCATGGGGCAAATCCAGAGCGCGCTGGTCGGCATCGCCCTGGTGCTGTCGGCGGTGTTCGTGCCGATGGCGTTCTTCGGCGGCACCACCGGCGCCATCTATCGCCAGTTCTCCATCACCATCGTTTCCGCCATGGTGTTGTCGGTGCTGGTGGCGATGATCCTGACCCCGGCCCTGTGCGCCACGCTGCTCAAACCGATCGCCAAGGGGCACCATCACGGCAAGCGCGGCTTCTTCGGCTGGTTCAACCGCATGTTCAACCGCAACGCCGAACGCTATGAGCGCGGCGTGGGGCGCATTCTGCACGCCAGCGGCCGCTACATGGTGATTTATCTGCTGTTGCTCGGCGGCATGGCGCTGCTGTTCATCAAGCTGCCGACCTCGTTCCTGCCGCAGGAAGACCGCGGCATCTTCACCGTACAGGTACAGCTGCCGGCGGGCTCGACCCTGCAGCAAACCTCTAAAGTGGTGGAAAAGGTTGAGCAGTATTTCCTCACCGAAGAGAAACAGGACGTGTTGTCGGTGTTCGCCATCATCGGCTCCGGGCCGGGGGGCAACGGCCAAAACGTGGCGCGTCTGTTCGTTCGGCTGAAAGACTGGGATCTGCGCACCTCGGGCGCCAACAGCTCGTTCGACATCATCGATCGCGCCACGCTGGCATTCAACAAGATTAACGAAGCGCGGGTGATCGCCAGCAGCCCGCCGGCGATCACCGGCCTCGGCAACTCCTCCGGCTTCGACATGGAACTGGAAGATCACGCCGGGTTGGGGCACGCCAAACTGATGGCGGCTCGCGACCAACTGTTACAGCTGGCGGCGCAAAATCCGCTGCTGTCGCGCGTGCGCCACAACGGCCTGGACGACAGCCCGCAGCTGCAGATCGATATCGATCAGCGCAAGGCGCAGGCGCTGGGCGTATCTATCGACGACATCAACAATACCCTCTCCACCGCCTGGGGTTCGACCTACGTCAACGACTTCGTCGATCGCGGCCGGGTGAAGAGAGTTTACGTGCAGGCCGCCGCGCCGTTCCGCATGCTGCCGGAAGACATCAACAAATGGTATGTGCGCAACAGCGCGGGCGGCATGGTGCCATTCTCGGCCTTCGCCAGTTCACACTGGGAATACGGCTCGCCGCGGCTGGAACGCTATAACGGCAACTCGGCGCTGGAAATCGTCGGCGAGGCGGCCAACGGCGTCAGCACCGGCACCGCCATGGCGGAAATGGAAAAACTGGTCAGCCAGTTACCGACCGGCTTCGGGCTGGAATGGACGGCGCTCTCCTACCAGGAACGCTTGTCCGGCTCGCAGGCGCCGGCGCTGTACGCCATCTCGCTGCTGGTGGTGTTCCTGTGCCTGGCGGCGCTGTATGAAAGCTGGTCGATACCGTTCTCGGTGATGCTGGTGGTGCCGCTGGGGGTGATCGGCGCGGTCGCCGCCACCTGGCTGCGCGGCCTGGAGAACGACGTTTATTTCCAGGTCGGCCTGTTGACCATCATTGGGCTGTCGGCGAAAAACGCCATTCTGATCGTCGAATTCGCCAACGAGCTGAACCACAAAGGGCAGGATCTGATGTCCGCGACGCTCGACGCATCACGCATGCGTCTGCGGCCGATCCTGATGACTTCGCTGGCGTTCATCTTCGGCGTGCTGCCGATGGCCACCAGCAGCGGCGCCGGTTCCGGCAGCCAGCATGCGGTCGGCACCGGGGTGATGGGCGGCATGATCTCCGCCACCCTGCTGGCGATTTTCTTCGTGCCGCTGTTCTTCGTGCTGGTGCGCCGCCGCTTCCCGGGCAAAGCGCATCCGGCAGGCAATACGACGGCCGCCGGGGAGTGATAGCCTGGGCATAAAAAAAGCAGCGTCGGGTTACCGATGCTGCTTTATTTCGAACGATAATCTCGTTCCCAAGGTGTTTCAGTGACTTTCCAATGACTCAACCTTGCCATCTGCTTCAACGCTGTGTCAGTTGCCCAACATCTCATCAATGAAGTCTTTCCAGTTTCCTAATTCACGATCAACCATAATACTTTACAACCTCAATTATTTGACGAAGCGGATTCTACGCCTGTTTTTTGACCATGTGAAGGGAAACGGGAACGATGCCGGGCCCGGAAACCGGGCTTAGCGCACATTTTCGTATTTATCTGATCAATACTCAGTGCTGCTATTCCCTTGTGATATCAATTTCTCCGCGGTAGCGTGTAAAAGGTATAAAAATACGACAATGGAGCGCCGACATCCGCGGGTATCAGCGCGCCATTCGGCACTATGCCGCCGACCTCAGTCTTATTGGTTAGAGGAAAACGATGGAAATTATCACCGACCCGAACCGCCGCGCCATCGACTGGCAGCGGCTGTGTGAATTGCTGGAGGCCGCCGGGCTGGGCAAGCGCGATCCGCACACCCTGCGGCGCGTTTACCAACACAGCCAGTTTTGCTATTGGGGGTTTATCGGCGACGAGCTGATCGCCACCGCGCACGCCATCAGCGACCTGACCTCGGTCGCTTATCTGGCCGACGTGGCGATCGATCCGCGCTTTCAGGGGCAAGGGCTGGGGCGCCGGTTGATGGATCGGGTGATGCAAGATTTGGCGCCGCTCGGCAAGATTTTCATCTATTCCGTGCCGGAAAAACTGGCCTTCTATAAAAAGTACGGCTTTCATGATTTGACCACCGGCATGGTGTATGCGGACGGCGCCTCACTGCAACGGTTGCAAAACGGCGGTTATATCCGCTGATCATCTTGATCAAAATACTTTTCTCAGCAGAATACAGCTGACGATATGCTTGAGACAGATAAAACGCTTAGCCAAAATGCCCCGGAAAAAATACACACTCTCTTTTAACTTTTTATTTTCACTATTATTCACCTCTGCAACCATGAATGAGAAAACGTTTGAACTTCCTGTCAGAGATATTTCTTAGTCATTAGACCTCTTACAAAGATATCACGAACCAAAAGATCGGTAAAAACGATCGAATATTAATTTACGATAGGAATAATCTATGATATTTCCTTTTAATTCTCCTTGATTGATAGCTGGCATCTATTTAAAAACCTCTCCCCCTCTTGCGGCACTTTTTATTACTCCTATTTATCTCTTGATTATCAATCAAATAAAAAACAAACTGACTAAACCAGCGGTATAGGTAAATGTTGAGATTCATCATCGGAAATAATTCAACATTTAATTATTTCGATTATTTCTATTTTTATACTTTAAGATAACCGTCGCCACCGGGAATAAAAAATAAAGGATTATAATAATATGAAGATCGATATTTTCAGCGAATGTACCTATACCATTATCGGTATCAGACAACTGATAAATCAAACATGGTCAGAAAAAAACACGCCAGCCGACTTTAACCGCAGAAGGGTCTGTTTTATCGATGTCACCCTCGCCAATTTTGAAGCGCGTTACCGCGATGAATATGCCAACCCCAAAACCTACAAAATAGTCATTATTACCGACTGCCCGCATGAGATGGTGATTGTCGACAATAAGACCATTATATTATCAAACCTTATATCTTTAAGCCGTTTCAGCCACCTGATCGGCGATTTATATACGCGCTACAGTCACTATACCGAGCCGCCGCAGCTCTCCCGGCGCGAGTCCCTTTTCCTGTCGGAGTGGTCGACGGGAAAATCGCTGACCGATATCAGCAACGCTATGAATATAAGAAACAAAACCGCCAATCATTACAAATCGAGAATCATGAAAAAGCTTGGCGCCAGCAGAATAAAACCGCTGTTGCATATTACCCGCGTACGGTGTTTAACCGATCGTTTAAATATAAAAATTAATAAAGAATAGTTCCTCTGAGCCCAGATCCGCATTGGCGGCTGAACGCGTTCGCCGACGTCTTTTACAAGCACCGTCGGCGAAGTCTGCCGTTCAACCACATTGCCAACTTCTCTCCCTGGTGCTCAATCGCATCTCGCGCGCATCGTTGTCTGGATCTCGCCGCCGCTTTACTGGCATTATCTCTGCTATCGCCGGGCGGCGAGAAGGCCTAAGACCGCGCCCGCCGCCCAGTATCGACTCGACGAGACAGGTAGCTTTACGCCATGGCAAACAAACCGCAACAGACAACGCTGACGATGTACGGCATCAAAAACTGCGACACCATCAAGAAAGCCCGCCGCTGGCTGGAAGATCAGGGCGTGGCCTATCATTTTCACGACTACCGCGCCGACGGCCTGACCGAACAGCAGCTGCGCGGTTTCGTCGCGCAACTGGGTTGGGAGCCGCTGCTCAATACCCGCGGCACCACCTGGCGCAAGCTGGATGAAGCGCAGCGCAACGCCTGCGATAACGCCGACGCCGCCATCGCGCTGATGCTGGCGCAGCCGGCAATCATTAAACGCCCGCTGCTGGACGACGGCAACGGCCGCGCCCTGCTCGGTTTTAACGCCGACACTTACCAGCAATTTATCGCCGAGGTCGCCGTATGACTTGCCCGGTTATCGAACTGGCCCAGCAGCTTATCAAGCGCCCTTCCCTCAGCCCGAATGACGAAGGCTGCCAGCAACTGATGATCGATCGTCTGCAGGCAATCGGCTTCACCGTCGAAGCGATGGACTTCGAAGACACCCAGAATTTCTGGGCCTGGCGCGGCGAAGGGCAAACCCTGGCGTTTGCCGGGCACACCGACGTGGTGCCGACCGGCGATGAAAAGCGTTGGGACAACCCGCCGTTTGAACCGGCGATCCGCGACGGCATGCTGTATGGCCGCGGCGCGGCGGACATGAAAGGTTCATTGGCCGCAATGGTGGTGGCCGCCGAGCGATTTGTCGCCGCTAACCCGGATCACCGGGGCCGCCTGGCATTTCTGATCACCTCGGATGAAGAGGCCAGCGCCACCCACGGCACGGTTAAGGTGGTCGAAGCGCTGATGGCGCGCAACGAGAGGCTGGATTACTGCCTGGTCGGCGAGCCGTCCAGCACCGAGCGCGTCGGCGACGTGGTGAAAAACGGCCGACGCGGCTCCATCACCGCCAACCTGCATATCCACGGCGTACAGGGGCACGTCGCCTATCCGCACCTGGCGGACAACCCGGTGCACCGCGCCATGCCGGCGCTGAATGAACTGGTGGCGATCGAATGGGATCGCGGCAACGAGTTCTTCCCGCCGACCAGCATGCAGATCGCCAACGTGCAGGCCGGCACCGGCAGCAACAACGTGATCCCGGGCGATCTTTATGTCCAGTTCAACTTCCGTTTCAGCACCGAGCTGACCGATGCGATGATCAAGCAGCGCGTGGAAGAGCTGCTGGAACGCCACCAGCTGAACTACAGCATCGAGTGGCGGCTGTCCGGCCAACCGTTCCTCACCTCGCGCGGCGCGCTGGTGGATGCGGTGGTCAACGCCGTCGAGCACTATTCTGAACTGACGCCGCAGTTGCTGACCACCGGCGGCACCTCCGACGGCCGCTTTATCGCGCAGATGGGCGCGCAGGTGGTGGAGCTGGGGCCGGTCAACGCCACCATCCACAAGGTCAACGAATGCGTCAACGCCGCAGATCTGCAGCTGCTGAGCCGCATGTATCAACGCATCATGGAGCAATTGGTCGCATGATCAACGCAGAGATGCTCACCGGCCGCTCAACCGAACACCTGGCGCCGCTGAGCGGGAACCATCGGCTGCAGCCGCAGGCGGTCAACGCCTTCCTGGCGATGCAGCAAGCGGCGCGTGAGGCGGGATTCGATCTCCAGCCCGCCAGCACCTTCCGCGATTTCGACCGGCAGTTAGCGATCTGGAATGGCAAATTCTGCGGCCAGCGGCCAGTATTAGATAAGGACAGCCGCCCAATCGACGTCGCGCCGCTGCCCGCCGCCGAGCGCTGTGAGGCGATCCTGCGCTGGTCGGCCCTGCCGGGCGCCAGCCGCCATCACTGGGGCAGCGATCTGGATGTGTACGATCCGTCGCTGCTGCCGGAAGGGAAAAAGCTGCAGCTGGAGCCGTGGGAATATGAAGAAGGCGGTTACTTTGCGCCGCTCAACCAGTGGCTGACGGCACATATGGCCGAGTTCGGTTTCTACCGCCCCTTTACCGAAGACAGCGGTGGCGTGGCGGTAGAGCCGTGGCATCTGAGCTACCGGCCGCTGGCGCAAGAGGCCGAACGCTTGCTGACCCCGGCGCTGTTGCTGGCGGCCTGGCAAGACAAGGAGGTCGCCGGTGCCGAATGGCTCGAACGCCATCTGCCCTCGATTTTTTCGCGTTTTATACGCAGTGAAGTAAAGGAGTAGCTATGCAATGGTTAGCTGATTACTGGTGGATTATCCTGCTGGTTCTGGTGGGAATGGTCGTCAGCGGCATCAAGGAACTGCGCCGCGTCGACGTGAAAAGCTATCTGGCCAACAAGCCGGAGATACCGCCGCACCGCGACAATAATGCCCAGTGGGATGACGAAGACGACTGGCCGAAAAAGAAATGACACCAGGGCGCTTATCGGCGCCCTGAGTTTTTAGCGAAAGGCGATCAGCTCGCCGCGCTTGCCGGACAATGCTTCGTCCCAGTAGCGCTGCGGCACATAATAATGCAGCCTTTCCAGCGCGGCGTTCATCATGCCCTGGTTGATCGCGTGCCCGACGTTTTCCTCCACGTCCAGCGTGAAATCGGCGCCGCCGGCCCGAAGCGCTTCCGCCGCCGCGTGAGCGTGTTGCACCGCGATCACCGCGTCCTCTGCACCGTGGATCAAATGCACCACGCTGTCGCCGAAAGCCTGCTCAGGCAGCTGGGCGAAACGCCCGCTGAACGCCACCACGCGCCCGGCCAGTCGGGTTTCCGCTTTTAGCGCTTCCAGCGCCATAATGGCCCCTTGCGAGAACCCCACCAGCGCCGTGCCGGCATAGCCCACGCCGCTCAGTTGCTGCCAATGGCGCACCACCGCCACAAACTGCGGCATCACGTCTGCAATACGGACCGCGCGGTTCTCTTCGGTCACGTCCTGCACCGAAAACCACTGGCGCCCGGCGCCGTTGCCAAACGCTTCGGGGCCACCGATGCTCACCACCTGCGCCTGAGGAAACTCTTTGGCGAAGTAGCTGCCGATCTCCCCCATCGCCACCGGGTTGTCGCCGACACCGTGAAACAGCAAGATCAGCTGCGCCGCCGGGGTCGCCGGACTTTGGACAACGAAATGCTCATGTTTCATCGATGACTCCTTAATAGTAACCAAACCTGGTGCGAGGACAGTCGCCGCCGCACCGCTGACAGTGACTATACGCCGTTGAGAAAGCGGGAAAATCGGGTTTTATTGAGCGAGTTGTTCAATTTATTGCAACGACTGCGCCCAGTCGCGCCAGTAGCGGCAGTGCTGCGCATTCAGCTGTTCCAGCGCCTGCGCCGTTTCATGCCGCCAGTGGCGCAGCAAGGCTTTCTGGCCGCTGACGCCCGCCTGCTCCGCGCAGGCCGCCGGGGATTGCCGCCGCTGCAGATGGCCGCGCAGCGCGGGCAGCGGCAGATTGCTGGCCAACAGCAAACGCTGCAATGCCCCCAGGCTGGCCTCCAGCGGCCGGTGGGCGAAAGCGAACCCGGCCAGCTCACGCCAGTCCTCTTCGCCGAGCGACGTATCGCCGTCGTCGCCCGGGATCGCCAGCGCGAGTTCGATGCGCTGCCGCAGCCAGGGCCAGTCGCGCGCCAGATGCTTGTGCGCCGCGTGCCGCAGCGCCTCCCCTTGCTCGCTCAAGGGCAAAATAGCCATCGCGGTATAGCAGCCGCTGCTGGCCTCCGGTTTGCTGCCGATACGCACCAGCTCGAAACCGCAGGATTGCCAAAAGCGCCACAGCGGCTCGGTATAGCCGAAGCTGACCGACAGGAAATCCAGCCCCTGCGCCTGGCGGCGTTGCCGTTCGATCAGCTGACGCGCGATACCCTGCCGCCGCAGCGCCGGCAGCGTCGCGATGCGGGTAATGCGCCGTGAACGCAGCGTCGGCGCCCACCATTGGCCTCCGTGCGCCGCCAGCGACTGCGCCACCAGGTTGCCGCGCGGCCGACGGCGGCCGGCCCACACATCGTGCGCCAACTCGGTGCTCAAGCCGCCTTCGTCCACCAGCCACACGGCGCCGACCACCTCTGGCCCGGCCTGCGCCAGCCCGTAATGCATGCCGGGCGCATCCATCAGCCTGCGCAAGTCCAGCGGCGAGGTGCGGTAATGCGCGCTGCTCAGCAGGGCGTAGAAACGCGCCAGCCGCTGCGGATCGGCGCACAGCTCACGCTGCTCTGCCTGGCTGTAATCGATCGCCTGGCCATCCGCCGGCCAGGCAGGCAGCTCATTGAACAACAGCGCATTGTCCGTTATCCGTTCCAGCGCATCGCCCTGTGCCCAGCGCATCGGCTGTTGCAGGCTCAACGCCTGATAAGACGGCAGCCCGGCGCAAAACTTCAGCAGAAAACCGCGGCCGGTGCCCTCATACCCCTGCACCGTAGTGGTCAGCAGCACGCGCGGGAAATAACCGATCAGCTGCTGCAACAGCGGCGCGGGGATCGCCGCCGCTTCATCCACCAGCAGCCAGCCCACGGCGCTGACGTCCCCCTCCCGACACTGCGCCAGCAAGGCATCGGGCGCCCAAAACTGCGCGCGCCCCTGCGCCCATTCCCCGGCCACCTCCGTGGCGGCGCGGCTCGGCCCGGTGATCCAACAGGTCAGCGGCGACTGCGCCACCAGCATGCCGGCCAGCGTCGATTTGCCGCGGCCGCGGGCGGCGGTCAGCACCCACACGCCGGATTCGGCCTGCAGCAGCACCGTCAAGATCGCCTGTTGCTCCCCGGTCGGCCGGCCATCCGGCGGCAGCCAACCCTCGCGCGCCGGCAGCGCGGCCAGCGTCAGAGGCTCATCCTGCCGCCAGATCGTCACTTCTCGGTCGTCGGCCAGGTGCTGCTGCAGATGGTGAATGAAATGCGGGGTGGTGATCGGCTGTGGGCAATCGCTCCAGCGCAGGCTGTCGCCGTCCGGCAGCTGAGGCCATTGCCGCCAGGGCGGCGTCAGCAGCAGCAGCCAGCTGCCGGCGCGCAGTGCGCCGCACAGCGCCGCCAATGCCTCCACGTCCAGCGATTGGCCGGCGTCGAACACCGCGTGCAGCCGTTCCTGCCCCAGCAGTTGGCGCACCGCGCCGCTCGCCAACGCCGTCAGGCCGGGCGGCGGGTTTTCCCCCACCCACGGCCAGTCGCCCGGCAGCGTCGCCGCCAGCCGCTGTGCCTGTTCGCGGCACCAGCCGGGTTCACCGCTGAGCACCAGCAGGCGCCGGATGCCCTGCCGCCGCATGAGTTGTTGCGCTGCCTGTAACATAAGGCTGTATCTCAATCCGAAAAAAATGCCGGAGTCAGGCTCCGGCACTTGAGGCGTTAACGGGATGCAAAGGTGTTGCAGGTATTGGGATCGCCGCTGTCGAAGCCCTGTTTAAACCAGGTGTAGCGCTGCTGCGAGGTGCCGTGAGTGAAGCTGTCCGGCACAACGCGGCCCTGACTCTGCTGCTGCAACCGATCGTCGCCAATCGCCTGCGCGGCGTTCAGCGCCGCCTGCAGATCGCCCTCTTCCAGCATCTGCTGCTTCTCGGCGTATTTGCCCCACACCCCGGCGAAACAGTCAGCCTGCAGCTCCATTTTCACCGACAGACGGTTCACTTCCGCCTGGCTGGCACCCTGCTGCATCTGGCGCACCTTGGGCTCGATGCCCAACAGGTTCTGCACGTGGTGGCCGACTTCGTGCGCCACCACATAGGCCTGAGCGAAATCACCGCCGGCGCCCAGCTTGGTTTTCATGTCCTGATAGAAAGACAGATCGATATACACCGTTCTGTCACCCGGGCAGTAGAACGGCCCCATTGCCGCCTGACCGGTGCCGCAGCTGGTGCGCGTCACGCCGCGATACATCACCAGCTTCGGCGGTTGATAGGTTTTGCCCATGCGCTGGAAAATCTCTTTCCAGTTGTCCTCGGTCGAGGCCAGCACCACCGAGGTGAATTTGGCCAGCTCATCATCTTTCGGACTGATGTTGGCGCTCTGTTGTTGCCCCTGCGGCGCAACGTTACCGCCGTTCAATAGCGGCGACAGATCGATGCCGTAATAGCCGGCCACCAGCACCACCACCAGAATGACGATGCCGCCCTTGCCGCGCACCGGCACGCGGAAGCCGCCGCCGCCCAAACCTGAAGATTGCCCGCGACGATCCTCAACATTGTCACTTTCCCGACGCCCTTGCCAACGCATAAATATACTCCAGATATTTCCCCTGCTCGTTGAAGTTGCGCCGCGATGGTAAGCGCAAAGGCAGCTTCAAGCCTGAGTGGGATAGGTTTTAGTCATCTCGCATCCATTATTATAAATGGTCTGCCGCAGAGGAAATGTAGAAATTTTCTGGAAAAACGCAGAATAGCGGGACGATCCGGCCGGATCGCCCCGAATGGCGGTGCCGACGCTTAGTCGAGCTTCACGCCGATGCGGCGCGCCACTTCTTCATAGGCTTCGATCAGGCCGCCCAGGCTTTGACGGAAACGGTCTTTGTCCATCTTGTCCAGGGTGTTTTTGTCCCACAGGCGGCTGCCGTCCGGCGAGAACTCATCGCCCAGCACCACTTCGCCGTTGAACAGGCCGAACTCCAGCTTGAAGTCGACCAGGATCAGGCCGGCGTCGTCGAACAGCTGGGTCAACACGTCGTTGGCGCGGTAGCTCAGCTCACGCATGCGCGCCAGATGCGCTTTGCTCACCCAGCCGAAGGTTTCGCAGTAGGATTCGTTGACCATCGGATCGTGCATGGCGTCGTTTTTCAGGAACAGATCGAACAGCGGCGGGTTCAGCACCAGGCCTTCTTCGATGCCCAGACGCTTCACCAGCGAACCGGCGGCGCGATTGCGGATCACGCATTCCACCGGCACCATGTCCAGCTTTTTCACCAGCACTTCGTTGTCGGACAGCAGACGCTCCATCTGGGTCGGGATGCCGGCTTCTTCCAGTTTGCTCATGATGAAATGGTTGAACTTGTTGTTCACCATGCCTTTGCGATCGAACTGCTCAATGCGCTGACCATCCAGTGCTGACGTATCGTTGCGGAACTCCAACACCAACAGATCGGGATTCTCGGTGGTGTAAACGGTTTTTGCCTTTCCGCGATACAGCTCAGCTAGCTTTTGCATCTTACTTACTCCAGTGATGTATCCCCGATGTCTCCCGAGCGCGGCCCGAAATTAGGGGGTATAGAATTGACCTAATGAATTCTTTGGCGTGCCGGGCACTATTGTGCCAAACCTGCGACGCAAACGATACCGTATAGACAAAACAAAAAGGGGCCGCAGCCCCTTTTCGATTAGTTAACGCTGGTTTTACTGAAGGCAGACTGGAATGCCGCCACCAGTGCGTCGTTTTTCGACTGGGTCAGCGGTTTGCCTTTCGGATCGATGAATTGCAGGCTGGTGCGGTTGTTGAGATCGCCGACCTGCAGCTTGTAATCCCCTTCCGCCAGTTCAGGATCCTTGACGCCCAACGCATCCCAATCGCTGCTGCTCAGGGACTTGTAGGTCACGGCGACGGTGCCCTGCGGACGGCTGCGGTCACCCACTTTCATCCCCAGTTTTTCGAGCGCCGGCGGCAGGCGATCCCACACCACGGTGTACGGGCCGCGCACCACCAGCATTGGCAGGCCGGTGTCATCGGCGCCGCTCTGCACGTCCAGCGCGCCGAAGCGGCTGGCGGTCTGGCTGCTCGCCAGGTTGTCCTGCTTGTCCAGGCCTTCGATCAGGGTGTTGATCATCATGCCGTTGTAGCGCTGGATTTCAGACTGATCGGTCACCTGCTCGGTCTTGTCCTGCTGCTGCAGGCCAACGCTTTTCACCACCAGCGCCTGCTGGTAGCCCTGTTGCTGCACGCTGATCTGATAACGGCCTTCGTACTGGTTGTCTTCGTCCAGACGGTTCCACTTCACCCAGTCGGTGGTCAGGGTCTGACCGGCGTCCTGGCGCGAAGCGATCGCGATGTTCTTCGCCTGCAGCAGGCTGACCACGCGCGACCACAGGTTCTGGTTCTGCGGGCTGTTTTCCAGCAGCAGCGTGCCGCTGTCGCCGGCGTATTGCGCGCGAGAACCGCTCAGCAGCGCCAACGGCTGCACCGGCGGACGAATGTCCAACTGCTTGCCGACGTTGCCTTGCAGCGTCGTGGCGGGAACGTCATAGTTGCCGCTCTGCACCGGCAGGATCATGCCGGACGGCGCGTTCAGCGCCTTGAGCGGAGCCGCGTCGAGGTAGGCCTCGTCGCCGCTGACCTGGCGCTTGTAGCGCTGATCGCTGCTGCAGGCCGCCAGCATCATCACCAAAGAGATGCCCACTACTTTTGCTACCGTCGACTTTTGCAATGAATAAGCCATCAAATTTCCCTTAGAGTTACAGCAAACCGACGCTTTTCAGCGCGCGCTCCACCACCGGGCGGGCGGCTTCGCTCAACGGCGTCATCGGCAGACGCAGCGTATCGGTTGCCATCAATCCCAACGCCTTACAGGCCCACTTCACCGGAATTGGGTTTGCTTCTACAAATAGATCCTGATGCAACGGCATCAAGCGCTGATTTAAGCGGCGCGCCTGCGCAAACTTGCCCTGCGCCGCCAGCGCGCAAAGTTCCGCCATCTCGCGCGCGGCCACGTTGGCCGTCACGGAAATCACCCCTTTGCCGCCCAGTTGCATGAAGTCCAGCCCGCTGGCGTCGTCGCCGCTCAGCAAAATGAAATCTTCATCGTCAACCAGCACTTGGATCTGACTAACGCGACTTAAGTTCCCCGTCGCTTCTTTTACAGCAACAATATTCTTGATTTTCGCCAGCCGAGCGATGGTCGGCGGCAGCATGTCGCAGCCGGTGCGCGAAGGCACGTTGTACAGGATCTGCGGCAGCTCGGTGCTCTCGGCGATCGCCTTGAAGTGCTGATACAGCCCTTCCTGCGTCGGCTTATTGTAGTACGGCGTCACCGTCAGGCAGCCCACCACGCCGGTGTTGGCGAAGCGGGTGGTGAGCGCGATGGCTTCGGCGGTGGCGTTGGCGCCGGTGCCGGCGATCACCGGAATGCGGCCGTCAGCCAGCTCCAGCGTCTGCAGCACCACGTCAACGTGCTCGTCATGGGCAAGCGTTGCGGACTCGCCGGTGGTCCCTACGGAAACGATCGCCGCGGTGCCACTGGCTACATGATAATCGATCAATTTTTTCAGGCTCGCGCGATCGACAGCACCTTTGTCGTCCATCGGCGTAACCAGTGCAACAATACTTCCCGTAAACATTGGCCGTCCCCTCCACAAACAAGTCACTCATGGTACTTTTGCTGCCTATCCAAAAGCAAGCGCACAACCGCGTTGTAAGCGCTTGGCAGGCGGTTTTTTTTATGTTTACCATGGTAACCCCATTAAGCACGACAGGAAGCGCTATTTTGCCTCAGTCAGACGAACACTATCTCGTGATTACCGCGCTCGGCGCCGACCGCCCCGGAATCGTCAATACCATCACCCGCCACGTCAGCAGTTGCGGATGCAATATCGAAGATAGCCGTCTGGCCATGCTGGGAGAGGAGTTCACGTTCATCATGCTGCTGTCCGGCAGCTGGAACGCCATCACCCTGATCGAATCCACCCTGCCGCAAAAAGGCGCGGAGCTGGATCTGCTGATCGTGATGAAACGCACAAACTCGCACGAAAGGCCGCCGATGCCGGCCACGGTGTGGGTGCAGGTGGAAGTGAAGGACTCGCCGCACATCATCGAACGCTTTACCGATCTGTTCGACTCCAGCCAGATGAATATCGCCGAACTGGTCTCGCGCACGCAGCCGGCGGACGGCGACCTGCCGCCGCAGCTGTATATCCAAATCACCGCCCACAGCTCCGGCGATCGGGACGCCTCAAATATTGAGCAAGCCTTCCATCGCCTATGTACAGAATTGAACGCGCAAGGCAGTATTAGCGTGGTGAACTATCCACAGCATGACGAGAAAGATGGAGAGTAGTGATGAGCCCATTGAAAGCCGGTGACACAGCGCCGAAATTTAGTTTGCCTGACCAGGACGGTGAGGAAATTAATTTGGCCGACTTCCAGGGACAGCGAGTTTTGGTTTACTTCTATCCGAAGGCAATGACGCCGGGCTGCACCGTGCAAGCCTGCGGCCTGCGGGACAACATGGACGAATTGAAAAAGGCCGGCGTCGAAGTGCTGGGCATCAGCACCGACAAACCGGAAAAACTGTCGCGCTTCGCCGAAAAGGAGCTGCTCAACTTCACGCTGTTGTCTGATGAAGATCATCAGGTGTCGCAACAGTTTGGCGTGTGGGGCGAGAAAACCTTCATGGGCAAGACCTACGACGGTATTCACCGCATCAGTTTCCTGATCGACGCCAAAGGCAAGATTGAAAAAGTGTTTGATGATTTCAAAACCACCAATCACCACGACATCGTTTTGAACTACCTGCAGCAGTAAATCTCACGAAGCGCAGCGGCCTGCTGCGCTTCGTTATTCCCTCTCAGCCGGCCTCGTCTTCCACCTCGACCCGCAGTTCATCCGGCCAGGCGTGAATCACCGCCTTCACCAGCGTCGCCAGCGGTATGGCGAAAAACACCCCCCAAAAGCCCCACATCCCGCCGAACACGATCACAGAAAGGATAATCACCAGCGGATGCAGGTTGACCGCTTCGGAGAACAGGATCGGCACCAGCAGGTTGCCGTCCAGCCCCTGCACCACCAGATAGGCGACGATCAGCGTCCAGAAATCGGCGCCGACGCCCCACTGGAACAGCGCCACCACCACTACCGGTATGGTGACCAGCACCGCGCCGATGTAGGGGATCAGCACCGAGAAGCCCACCAGCACCGCCAGCAGCAGCGAATAGCGCATGTCCAGCACGGCGAACACCAGGTAGGTCGCCACGCCGACAATCACCATCTCCAGCACCTTGCCGCGAATATAGTTGGTGATCTGCTGATTCATCTCGTTCCAGACCTGCCCCGCCAGGCCGCGATTGCGCGGCAGCACGCGGCGCACCGCGTTCAGCAGCTGCTCTTTGTCTTTCAGCAGGAAGAACATCATCATCGGCACGAGGATCAGGTAGATAGCCAACGTCAGCAGGCCGACCAGCGACGCCAGCGAGAATTTCACCACCGACTCGCCCATGCCGGACAGCCGGCTGCGCAGGTTTTCCGCCATCATGTCGATGATGCCGGCATCCACCAGCGCCGGGTAACGCTTCGGCAGCGTCGCGGCGAAGTTATAGAACTGGTTGAGCATGCCCGGCAGATCGCTCATCAGATTGATGCCCTGTTGCCAGGCGGTTGGCGCGACGACGAACACCAGCAGCATCGCGACGCCCGCGAACACCAGCAGCATGATGCTCGCCGCCCAGGTGCGCGAACAGCCGATGCGCTGCAGGCGCGCGGTCGGCCACTCCAGCAGATAGGCCAGCACGATGGCGACCAGCAACGGGGTCAGAATGCCGTGCAGAAAATAGAGAATGAGGAAGCCGGCAACCAGGATCACCAGCAGCGCGATAGCCTGCGGATCGGTGAAGCGGCGGCGGTACCACTGTAATAACATCTCCAGCATCAGAGCGGGCTCCTCGAGGTTTGACGGGCGGGCATGGCGATTCCTGTGATGGGCGTGATTAAAGCATAGATAGAACGGGCGCACGCGAGGTGTGCAAAGCACTCAGAGTACTCAAAGTTCGCCATACATCAACCGCAATTTGGCTGATTTTATCGCGTGGGCAGGCGATCGGCGCAAAAATCCGCAGACGCGGTGACAGGCGCGGTGAGCGGCCCCGAACGGGGCCGCGGAAGATTACAGCGAGGTACCGATAGAAAGGGGCGAACCGACCGCCAATGCGAACAACAGCACACAGCCAATCGCGATCGCCGCCGCCAGATCATTTTTCATTTTCCCATCCCCTGATGCTTAAACTGATTATCGTCACGAACTCTGTCGGTTCTTGCGTTGCGGCCTTTTCTGATGCACGTCATTAAAAACCCCCGCCGCAGCGGGGGAGAAAACGTTCTGGTGCATCAAGTGTTACAAGGAGGTCATGAGGGATTGCTAACCCTAAATGACTATTTCAAGCTAGGATTATTCCCAGAACATGGCAAGCGATCGCGTCGAGGTTATCCGCACTTTGAGATAAACCTCATAAAAAAATCCCGCACGGCAGCGGGATGAAGGGATGATAACGTCATGAATTTTTTATGCGGACAATGAGGCGGTATTGTCGTCATTTGGCGACAATACCGCGCCGGCACGGCGGTCACAAGGGAAATTTGGCCACGGTGAGGAAATCAGAATTTCGCCACTGCACGCGATCGTGGGCCCGCCAGTATCAACGAAAAAATGAGATTTTCGTCAGACAGCCGCCGGGCAAAAACCGGTAGCATGGCCGATATCATCCCAAACGCCGTAGGGGAAAAAAGATGAACAGCAAACCGTGTGAATTTGATGAAGCCATCTGTCTGGCGATCGGGCGTGGCGTTTGCGAAGTCGTGAAGATAGGGGATGAAATCAGCGTCTTCTCCCTGCTGGAAGCCATCGAGAGCTTCATCGAACGGCAGGCGCTCAGCGAAAGCGAAATCGCGGCGGCGGACGACGCGCTGGATCTGATCAGCGTGCTCACCCATCGGTCATAGTGAAAAACGATCCCCCGGTGACGAAGAAACCGACGGCCCATCACATGTGGGCCGCCGTCGTTTCTGTATCGCTTAGAAGTCGTAAGTTACCGACGCTTTCAGCGTTCTCGCCTGTCCCTGGAAGACGTAAGTGCCATTGCTTTCTACGCCGGACCAATACTTCTCGTTCGTGACGTTGTCCAACCCCACACGCCATACCAGCGTATTTTGATCCTCATTCAAACGCATGCGATAGCGAAGGCCGAGATCCAGGGTCGTGAAACTATCGAGCTTTTTGGTATTGGCGGAGTCGGCATATTGCGAACCGGTATGCCGCACTTTCGCCGTCGCCGTCAGGCCATCGACCGGCCTGATATCGTATTCCGCCCCCAGCACCGCGTAGAAGTGCGCTACGCCGATAGCGTCTTTGCCATCGTTACGGCCGCCCTGGGTTTTGGTCAGCTCGGGCGAAAGCCAGGTAGCGCTGCCGTTAAGGCGCAGGCCGAAGGCCGGTTCGCCAAATACATTCAACTCCACGCCGCGGTTACGTTGCTCGCCGTTCAACGTGTAGTAGTTGTTGCTGTCGATCATGGTGGCCGGCTTTTTGATTTCAAACAGCGCCAACGAGCCGCCCACGCGTTCGAAATCAACTTTCACGCCCACTTCATTTTGCTTGGAACGGGCGATACCGGTACTCTGCCCGAAGTTAGCCGCCTCTTTCGGCGCAATGCCGCCAGGCTGCAACGCCTCGGTATGGTTGGCATAAAGCGACACCGTTTCCCACGGCTTGTAGACCAGCCCGAACGTCGGCATCCAGCGGCTTTGCGTATAACGGGAGGCGGTATCCTCCAGGCCGGTGGCGTTGCTGTAATTACGCACCACCACTTTCTGATGGCGCGCCGCCGCCGTTAACAACACCCGGTCGCCGAAAAAGCCCAACGTATCGCTGAACAACCAGCCCTGCGTCCGGTTGCGCGCCGTGGTCAGCGGATCGCTGTAGTTGCCGCCGAAATAGGCATTGTCCGGTATTGCGACATCATGGTTATCGTAGATATTGGTCGTCGGATTGTTGGCGGACATGCGCCACGCGGTTTTGTCGCGTTTAATCTGCGCGGAATAGCCGACGTTGACCCGATGCGAAACCGCCCAGGTCGTGAACTTGCCCTCAAGCCCCGCCATGCCGCTGAAAGCGTCGATAATGCGGTTGGTGTCCAGGCGCCCAACCGTGGCGTCGCCGTTGGCGTTGATGAGTTTCGGTGCGCTGTAAACACCGGTTTCATGGCCGTGCTGCGCGCCCAAGCCGGCATAGGCCTTCCAGTCGCGGGTTAAATCATATTCCGCTTTCGCCATGCCGAATTCGTTCTCGATATCGCTGTAGCCCCACTGCTGACTGTAATTTTTACGGGTGTCAGGCACCGCGGGTATCACATCGATGCCGCTGATGTTGACCCCCATCGTTCCCCCATGGAAAGTCTTTTTCTGATAACCGAAGTCCAACGATGAACGGAAACGATCGCCGCGATAGTCCAGCCCAACCGATGCCAGCGTCGTGCGCCGCTTATCATCCTCAACCGCCGTTTCACCCTCACGGTGCACCAGGTTGACGCGAGCGCCAAACTGGTTGTCGTCACCAAAACGGCGGCCCAGATCCAGCGTGCCGCCCACCTGAGAATCGGAGGTGTAGTCGAGGCCGATCTGGGTGGTCGGCGTTTCTTCCGCCCGCTTCGGTTCAAGATTGATCATGCCGCCAACGCCGCTGGAAGCCAGGCCGTTCAATAGGGCGTTCGCCCCTTTGAAGATCTCCACCCGCTCCAGCATCTGGGTATCCATCACCTGGCGCGGCACCACGCCCGGCAGCCCGCCCATCGTCATGTCGTCGCCGTCCAGTTGGAAACCGCGGATACGATAGGTTTCGGCGAAGTTACCGTACCCTTGCACCGCCTGTACACCCGCGTCGTTGCTGACCACGTCGGCGATGGTCTTCGCCTGCTGATCCTGTACCAGCTTCGCGGTATAACCTATGACGTTGAACGGAACGTCCATCGCTTTCTGTTCGCCCAACATTCCCAGGCGGCCGCCGTGGGCGACCTGTCCATCCAGGTAGGCGGGAACCAAATCATTGCCGCCGGAGTTGAAATCGCCGTGTTTTTCGGCCCGGACAACCAGGGTGTCCTCCTGGTTTTTCTTGGCGCCGCCGTCTGCGGCCAGCGCCCCCTGGCTCAGCGCGCCAATAGTCAGCGCCAGCAGCGTTTTACGTAAAGGGAAATTCGTTGTACTGGTGTTGTGCATAATTCACTCATGAATGAGGATAAAAGTTAAATGGCCCGTCGCCGGGCCGATGGGGCTTATTTATTCAACGCGATGCGAACCACGCTGTCCGGCCCCTGAGTGGAATGATCTTTGTTAAACGGCTGTTTGACCGTAACGAACAATGTCTGGCCGTCTGCCGACAGCAGCAAGCTGTTTGGATTCGGCGGCAGCGGCCAGCGCTGTTTCACCGCATAGGTCGTCGCATCCAGGCTCAGCACATTGCCGGATTCACGCTGCGAGATGTAAATTTCGTTGCGCCGTGGATTGAAAACGACAGCCAAAGAGTCGCCCACATCAAGCCGCTTCAATAACTTCCCGGTGTGAATATCCAAGACCAGCGTGGTCTTCGCTTTGGAGTTGTCGGTGACGAACAAACGACCGGTAGCCTCGTCCTCCGCCATATTGAGCAGCAGTGCGGGTTGGTCTCCCAACGGTTTCCAGCGTTTTTCGATGCGGTTGGAACGCGGGTTGATCACCAGGATCTCGCCGCTGCCATTGGCGGCATACACGCGTTGGGTCTGTTCGGAGTAATGCAGGCCGGTCATCCATTTGCCGGTATTTTTAATGCGCGTTTTCAGCTTGAGCGATTCAGCGTCAACCACCCAAATTTGCGCCGGGTCGGCCACCGCCCCCACATACAGCGTGTTGTCGTGAGCCAGAATTTGGCGCGCACCATACGGCAACCCTTTCTCATTGCGCTCGCTGAACAGCAAACGCCCTTTCACCTTACCGTCGGCGGCGCCGATTGCGCTGATACCGCCGTCCAGCGAATTGCTGACATAAAGGGTTTTCCCATCCGCAGAGGCCTGCATGGCGAAATTTTTCAGATCGGTATGCGTCGTGCCAAGGGTTTTCAGGGTCTTGGCGTCCAGCTTATAGACCACGCCACCCTGTACATCTTTAAAACTTTCGGCACTGGCGACGTACAGCGCATCTCCCCCTGGCGTCAGCGCCATTTCATACAAGCCATAAGCCAGTTGGCGTTTGACGATGCTGTCGGATTGCGCCGCTTGCGCCAGAGGTTGCACGGCAGGGGAAGAGGAAGAGGTTTGGTGCGGCGTGCAGCCGCTGAGCGCCATCCCCGTCAGCAGGGCGAGCACAGAGGTTTTCATTTTCATCGGGGAAATCCTTGACCATTCAAAACGGTGTTTACGGCGGGCTCTGCAGTTTAGTTTTGAGCTTTCTCATCACGAGAAATGAGCGCCACCGCGCGTCTCAGTGTTTCCCTGTGAATCAACTATCACGCTAATGCAGGCTAATAACTCCTTCGTGCGCCCGCGAACAACAAAGAGAATGAGAAACATACTCATTATTATTTACGCAATCAAGCGTAATTATTTTCCTTCCTTCTCTAAAAGTCATGGCGACATCTCGTATTATCAAAACCAATCCGCCAGCTATCGATCCCGGTGCCGTGCATGGTTATCTCGCCTTACACCGTCGATAAACGGCCTCACCCTGCGTACAGGCACTTAACAACGAACGAACAGACAACAGGAGAAGCCCCCTCATGACAACCCCTGCCCCACGGGAGTGGCAGCGTGCGGACTATCTCGTCAGCACCGATCCCGCTCTGCTGGATCTCGATGCCATCCATGCATTTCTGACCCGTTCGTCATGGGCGGAAGGCATTGATAAAGAGACCGTCCGCCAGTCCCTCGCCCACAGCCTGTGTTTCGGTTTGTATCACGGCGCCAGGCAAATCGGGTTCGCCCGGCTGGTTACCGATTACGCCACTTTCGGCTATCTGTGTGACGTGTACGTGCTGGAAACGTACCAAAAAAGCGGGCTGGGTCTGTGGCTGGCGGAATGCTGCCAGGCCCATCCGCTGATGGCGACGCTGCGGCGAGTCATGCTGGTCACCAGCACCGCCCCCTGGCTCTATGAAAAAGTGGGCTATAGCGCCATCAACCGCCCCGACTTTGTCTGGCAGATCGCCCGGCCGGACATCTACCGACGATAGGTGTTTTCGCTGACCAGGCGCTATTTCAGCGCCTGCTCGGCCAGCAGCCCGAGGGCGATGACGATCATCGCCGCGCCGGAGATGCGCCCCACCACCTTCGCGGCCTGTGGGCGCGTGCGCAGTACCGACTGCGATCCGAATCCCACCAGCAGATACACCAGGCCGCAGCTGATCAAATGCACGACGCCCAACGCCAGCATCTGCATCGGCACCGACCATTCGGCCCGGGCGTCGGTAAACTGCGGC
Source organism: Serratia sp. MF1(2023) (assembly GCF_030954545.1). Lineage (NCBI taxonomy): Bacteria > Pseudomonadati > Pseudomonadota > Gammaproteobacteria > Enterobacterales > Yersiniaceae > Serratia > Serratia sp. MF1(2023). Next base: position 28,653 of record NZ_JAVHUX010000045.1, read on the forward strand.
AGCAGCGCCAAAAACAGCAGAAACACCTTGGGGTTCAGGCCGCTGACGCACACGCCCTTGCCGGCCCAGCACAGCCAGGAATCGGAACGCTGATCTTCACCGGCGCCGGGCACCGGCGGGTGCAGCAGCATGTTGCAACCGATCCACAAGAGGTAAGCCGCTCCCAGCAAGGTAAGCGCCGTCAGCGCCAGCGGGTTGCCGACCAGCAGCGCGCCGACGCCCGCCACCACGATCGCAATCATCAACAAATGGCCACACAGCAAGCCGGCGACGGCGGGCACCACCACCCGGCCGCGAATGCCCGCCGAGATCACATAGGCCCAATCCATACCCGGCGTGATCACCAACAAAATCGATACCGCCCAAAAAGCGGCGAACAGAGCGAGCGTCATACCGCCGCCCTCTCAAACGCGCTGCGCCACACTGAACAGAGAACCATTGCGCTTTCCTCGTGGAAGAAGAACGGCCCCGCCTGCCGCGGCGGCCGTCAAAACCGTTCAACAGATGGCAAGAATATCCTCAAGGGATTAAAATGTGCTTTCAATTACTTGCCTGAAATCGGCATAAGAGGGGAAATTCTTCTAAATGGATAAGATTGATCGCAAGATTCTTGCTGAACTGCAGGCCGACGGCCGTTTGTCGGTGACCGAGCTGGCCTAGCGGATCGGGTTGAGCGTATCCCCCTGCCACCGCCGGGTGCGGGCGTTAGAGGAATCCGGGGTGATCAGAGGTTACCGCGCCCAGCTCGATCCCGGCAGCCTGGGCTATAACTTTTCCGCCCTGGTGTTCGTCACCATGCGCGAAGGCGATCGCCGCGCCGTTGAAACCTTCGAAAACGCCATGATGGACATTCCGCAGGTGGTGCAGGCGCAGCGGCTGTTCGGCGATCCCGACTACCTGCTGCACGTGATCGCCCGCGATCTGCCCGCCTTTCAACAGCTTTACGACGAGAAACTCTCCGCTCTGCCGGGCGTGCAGCGCCTGAGCTCCACCCTGGTGATGAAGACCGTGGTGCCGGAGCGCTCGTTCCTGCCGCTGGGAAAATGACGATGGGAGCGTTGCCGCTCCCGTTTTGACTTCTTTAAGGCACAATCACGAAATCCGGATTGGCGATGGCGAACAGCGCCTCGCGATCCGCCGCCGGTGGATAAATCCACTGCGTATTGATCTCCTGCTTAATCTTTTTGCCTTCCTGACGGGTAAAACGCACCTGGCGATCCCAGCCTTCGGTATACAGCGCGCCCCAGGGCCCCAGATCCAGACAGGTCACATACTTCGGCTGGCTGTACGGGTGCGTCGGCAATCCCGCCAGCTCCGCCGCCGCATTGTGGCCGGCCACGCGGCCAAGGCTCATCGCATGCTGGCAGGTCATCAGGTTGTGGTTGCCGAGATCGTCGGTCGCCGCCTTCACCGTATCCCCGGTCACGAAAATGCCCGTCGTCGCCGGCGCGCGCAGGAAGGCGTCGCCGATCACCCGGCCGCTGCCGTCGCGCTCGCCGGGGATCTGCTCGGTCAGCGGATGCGCCCGCACGCCCGCCGCCAGGATCACCGTGTTGGCAGCGATGCGCTCACCGTTCGACAACATCACCCCCTCGGCGTCGATGGCCGAGACGCGCAGACCGGCCCGCGCTTCCACGCCGCACTCCGCCAGCGCCTGGCGTATCACTGCCCCCGGCTCCGCCCCCATCCCGGCGCCCACTTCCGGCGCGGTATCGACGATCACCACGCGCACGTTCTCGTCTTTGCCCAGCGCATCCCGCAGCCGCTGCGGCATCTCCGCCGCGCTCTCCAGCCCGGTCAGCCCCGCGCCCACCACCACGGCGGTGTTGCGCGCGGGCGTCGAGGGTTTGGCCGCCAGCGCTTTGATATGGGCATCCAAACGCTGCGCGCTTTCCAGCGTATCGACGTTGAAACCGTATTCGGCAAAGCCCGGCACCGCAGGCACGGAGAGCCGACTGCCGGTGGCCCACACCAGGCGGTCGTAGACCAGCTCAAGAGATCCCCCCGTCGCCTGCGCCACCGTGAGCGTTTTGGCGGCGGCGTCGATGCGTTCTACCGTCCCGGCCAGGTGGCGCACGCCGACGGCGGCGAGCTGCGCGGAAATGTCCGGGTTCATGTTTTCCAGCACCGCTTCATACAGGCGCGGCCGGATGGTGACCGTGGGCGTCGGCGAAACCATGAGCACCTCGATCTCGTCATGCTTACCGGCGATGTTAATGGCGCGCATGGCGGACACGGCGGCCCAAAAACCGGCAAAACCGGAACCGGCAATCACTATTTTCTGCGTCATGGGATGACTCCTTCATACAGGGTTAACCGGGCGATAAGGCTGCCCGCAAGTTTTCGGATGAACGATGCCGTTCCGCTCCCGTAACAGGGTGCAGAAGGCCCGCCCGCCCCTTCCGAAGAGGCGGGAAAAAGTGTGTTTCGCTTTAAGGAAAGGCGGTGGTTAGGTCTTGGCGCGCGCCGTTTTGCCGCTGCGCGCGGTGCGTTCCGTCATGCGCTCGTCGAGCCAGAGGTTGACCTCACCGAAGAAGCCCTGCGGCGCCTTGCGGCCAAAGCGGGCCGCGACGGCGCCGAGGGTCTGCGCCGCCAGCGCGTCGCGCATCGCTTTCTCCGCCTGCAGCATCACCGCGTGGATGGCACATTTGCCGGAAACCGCCCAATCCGGCGGGGAATCGTCGAACACCGCACAGCGCCCGCGCACCTCCTGGCAATCGAACAGCGGCTTGTGCCCTTCAATGGCGTCGATGATCGCCAGGAAGCTGATCTCGTCCGCCGGGCGCGCCAGACGATAACCACCGCGCACCCCTTCACTGGCGGCGACGATCCCTGCCTTTTCCAGCTTGGGGAAAATCTTGGCCAGAAAGCTGGGGGAGATGCCCTGCAGTTCAGCGAGCTCGCGGCTGCTGAGCGCGCGCTGGTTATCGCCGACCAGCCACAGCAGGCAGTGGATGCCATATTCAACGCTGGTTGTGATGTACGCCATGTGTCCGTTTTCGACCGTCAATGAATCTTCAATAACGCAGACTATATGAGTCTGCGTTTCTCTTGTCAATAAAACACGGACAAAATTGATCCGTGTTTTTATTCGAAATGCATGCCGCCAGCGACGAAAAAACGCCCTTCAAAATGAAAAATAAAACTTTTTTGCCCGATCCGCGCCCGGCTAACGTTTCCTTGTCGCCTGCGGCTGACTATGATGTGATGGGTGCCGCCGCCGCGGTTTGTGAGCCGCCGCACTTTCACGCGGATTGCGCCGTGGGAATAAAGAACTCTTGTCTGCTGCTGACGTCTTAGAAATGATTATTTAAGGGAAACGCCTGACTATGACCAACCGGTTGACCAAAACCGCGTTAGCGGTGCTGCTGCTCGGCACGCTGAACGCCACCGCCCTGGCGCCAGCACAGGCGGAAAGCCAGGATCAGTTGCCGGATATGGGCACCTCCGCCGGCGGCACCCTGAGCATCGGACAAGAGCTGGCGATGGGCGATTTCTACGTGCGCCAACTGCGCGCCAGCGCCCCGCTGATCAACGATCCGCTGCTGAGCCAGTACATCAACCAGTTGGGCAACCGGCTGGTGGCCAGCGCCTATTCGGTGCGCACGCCGTTCCATTTCTATCTGGTGCGCAACGACGAGATCAACGCCTTCGCCTTCTTCGGCGGCAACGTGGTGCTGCACTCCGCGCTGCTGCGCGTCAGCGACAACGAAAGCCAGCTGGCTTCGGTGCTGGCACACGAAATCTCGCACGTCACCCAGCGCCACCTGGCGCGCGCAATGGAAGATCAGCAGCGCAACGCCCCGCTGACCTGGGTGGGCGCGCTCGGCTCCATCCTGCTGGCGATGGCCAACCCGACCATGGGCATGGCGGCGCTGAGCGGCACCCTGGCCGGCACCCAGCAGGGCATGATCAGCTTTACCCAGTCGAACGAACAGGAAGCCGACCGCATCGGCATTCAGGTGCTGCAGCGCGCCGGATTCGATCCGGAAGCGATGCCCGACTTCCTGCAGAAGCTCTCGGATCAGTCACGCTACGCCTCTAAACCGCCGGAAATGCTGCTGACGCACCCGTTGCCGGACAGCCGCCTTTCCGACGCGCGCAACCGCGCCAACCAGATGCCGAAACACATCGTGCAGTCTTCGCAGGATTACCTGATGGCCAAGGTGCGCGCACTGGGCATGTACAGTTCGGAGGGCTATGGCCTGAACGAAGAGCTGCTCGGCTCGCTCAGCAAGGGCAATGTGCGCGAACAGGCGGCCGCCAAATACGGCCGCGCCATCCTGTTCTATGAAGCGAAAAAATACGACGACGCACGCAACATCATTCAACCGATGCTGGCGCAGGATGCGAAAAACGTCTGGCTGATCGACCTGATGACCGACATCGATCTCGGCCAGAAACGCGCGCCGCAGGCCATCGCCCGGCTGCAGGCGGCCAACGCCGCCCAGAGCAACAACCCGGTGCTGCAGCTCAACCTGGCCAACGCCTATGTCGAAGGCAACCAGCCGGCGCAGGCCTCGAAGATCCTGAACCGCTACACCTTTGCCCATCCGGACGATCCGAACGGCTGGGATCTGCTGGCGCAGGCCAGCGCCGCCCAAGGGCTGCGCGATGAAGAACTGTCGGCCCGCGCCGAAAGCCTGGCGCTGACCGGCCGGCTCGATCAGGCCATCGGCCTTCTCAGCAATGCCAGCTCGCTGCAGAAACTCGGCAGCCTGAAACAGGCGCGCTACGATGCGCGCATCGACCAGCTGCGCCAACTGCAACAGCGCTTCCGCCAATACCAGCGCAGCTGATGCAACAAGGAATGAACGCCATGAAAAACGTCACGATTTACCACAACCCGCGCTGCTCCAAGAGCCGTGAAACCCTGGCGCTGCTGGAACAGCACGGCGTCGATCCCAAGGTGGTGCTGTACCTTGAAACGCCCCCGTCGGCCGATGAGCTGAAAAAGCTGTTGAAGGAACTGGGCTTCACATCGGCGCGCGATCTGATGCGCAAGAAAGAAGACCTGTACAAGGAATTGAAGCTGGCGGACGACAGCCTGAGCGAAGAACAACTGCTGGCGGCGATGACGGCGAACCCGAAACTGATCGAACGCCCGATCGTGGTGAAAGGCAGCAAGGCGCGCATCGGCCGGCCGCCGGAGCAGGTGCTGGAGATTTTGTAAACGGTCAACCCGCCTCTTATTGAGCCGTAACATACCAATAGCCCTGAACAGGGCTATTTTTAATTGTTTGTTATATAAATACTTTTCATCATCCTCAACTTCTCCTGTTGCTATGCTGCACAAATGCCGAGCCTCACGGCAAGACAGACGTTGACAACCGTCAACACCCCCACTACCCTAATCGCATCACTGGACGAGCGATGAAAAAACACCCAGACAAGCATATCCAGGCGGCATTAGCTTACGCCCTTTCTCAGGGGTGGCATTTTCGCCCCAGCAAAGGGCACGCATTTGGACGACTGCATTGCGCCTTTGCCGGACATCAAGAACATATGATGAGCATCTGGAGCACGCCGAAAAATCCAGAGGTACATGCCAAACAGATTCGGCGCAAAGTCGATCACTGCCTGGCGCTGTCGCAGAAAAAATAACCGGAGAATCACCATGACGCTCTTTCATTTCTCATTGACGCTAGATGGAGTGACCGCCGATACCACCGGGTTGGAGGATGCGCTGCATGTAGCGGGATGCGATGACGCGCTGATCTGTTTCTACGGTAAAACCGTCTACCTGGAGTTCGATCGAGAAAGCGATAACTTTGCGCACGCGATTTGCAGCGCCATCAGTGATATTGAGTCTGCAAATATTGGCGCCAAGGTGATATCGGTAGACTCCAGCCTGGTGGGATTAAGCGATATTGCCGAGCTCACTGAACTGTCGCGTCAGGCGATCGCGATGCTAAAAGACGGGACTCGCGGCCCCGGCGGCTTCCCTTCCCCCATTCAACGGCTCGGCGGCACCTCACCGTTATGGCGCTGGGCTGACGTGGCGGCCTGGTTGGCGCAACAAGGGAAAATCGACCCACGGCTTGCAGACAATGCGCAGTGTCTGGAACATATCAATCTCGCTTTGCAACTGCGAAGCGATCGGCAACGCCAGCAGGTTGAGCACTACAGCTCCCTGCTGGAACATGCAGAAAAACAGGTTTGATGGCTCGCTACAGCCCCAGGATCTCTTTAACGAACGGGATGGTCAGCTTGCGCTGGGCGGTGATCGAGGCGCGATCGAGTTGATCGAGGGTCATAAACAGCGTGCGCATCTCGCGATCCAGCCGTTTCAACAGGAAGCGGCCCACGTCTTCCGGCAGCTCGAAGCCGCGCAGTTTGCCACGCAGCTGCAGCGCCAGCAGTTTCTCTTCGTCCGACAGCGGCTGCAGCTTGTAGATCTGCCCCCAGTCCAGGCGCGAAGCCAGATCCGGCAAACGCAGGTTCAGCTGGCGCGGCGGGCGATCTCCGGTGATGAACAAACGGGTGCGGCCGGTTTCCAGAATGCGGTTGTAGAGGTTGAAGATCGCCATCTCCCACTCTTCGTCGCCGGCGATGCATTCAATATTGTCGATGCAAACCAGCGCCAACTGCTCCATGCCGTCCAACACTTCAGGCACGAAGTAGGCGCGCTTGTCGAGCGGCACATAGCCCACCGCCTCGCCCTTCTGCGAAAGCTCGGCACAGGCCGCATGCAGCAGATGGCTGCGCCCGCCGCCTTCACGCGACCAAAAATAGATATAGCTGCCATGTTCCTGACGGACGGCGGATTGGATCGCGGCTAATAGGGATGGGTTCTCGCCCGGATAAAAACTGGCGAAAGTTTCATCATCGGGAAGATAAAGTGGCAGTGAAAGCTGTGCCGGCGTATTCAGAGAAGCACCTCAACCAAAACTGGCAGAAAAACGTAGGCAGTTTAACACAGAAAACGGGCGCTGTTGAACCGGCAGGATCTTATGCCGCAATAGTGAGCAATGCCTAAGCGCCGCTTGATCGGCTGCGGTGTCCGCCAAGGCAAGAATTGTCCGATATCATTCCCTAACTCCATGCCTGCGCAGGTTAAATTTGTAATTTAAGTAAAATCTGACCTAGTATAGGTAGGCTAAATGCAATCACCATCAACAAGGTTTCTGCAAGGATATAGACGATGAAAGTATGGAATAAAGTGCTGTTGGCCTCCTTTATCGGGTTGTTGGTTGCCGGCTGTGATGACTCGTCCAAGGTTGACGCCAACCTGGATAAAGCCAAAGACAGCGCCGAGCAGATGAAAGACGCCGCCCAGAAAAAAGCGGACGATCTGACGGACAAAGCGAAAGCAACGGCGGATGAAATCAAAAAAGAGGCCGCCACCCAGGCTGACCAGCTGAAAGACAAAGCCTCGGCGATTAAAGATGAAGCTGCCAAACAGGCGGACGCCATCACCAACGACGCCAAGGCCAAGGCCGCCGCGATCAAGGATGACGCAGGCAAACAAAGCCAGCAGCTGGTGGATCAGGCCAAGGCCATCAAAAACGACGCCATCAACGGCGCTAACGATCTGACCGAGCAGGCCAAGGCGAAGACCGAAGCCATCAAGAACAGCGCCGAAAACAAAGCGCAAGAGTTGAAACAAGAGACCGATACGGCGGTGAACGGCAATACGCAGCCGGCCACCCAGCAGTAAGCTATTCTCAGCCACAAAAGAAAGGAGCAGTAAATGGGGATTATTTCCTGGATTATTTTCGGCCTGATCGCCGGTATTTTGGCTAAGTGGATCATGCCCGGCAAAGACGGCGGCGGCTTTATCCTGACCATCGTGCTGGGGATCATCGGCGCCGTGGTCGGCGGCTATATCAGCACCTTCTTCGGCTACGGCAAGGTTGACGGCTTCAACTTCGGCAGCTTTGTGGTGGCGGTCATCGGCGCTATCGTGGTGCTGTTCGTGTACCGCAAAATTCGCAGCTAATATGATATTGGGGGGGCTGAGGCTCCCCCTTTTTCACTATTTGACCATGCGTCCGTCATTAAGAATGAACGCAGTTCTACCGTCCCAAAACTCAGCAATAAAAATATCTTTCGGCTCTATACCGTGTTCACGGATAGTTTGGCTCAACCACTCCTCATCTTTATTAATCTCCTGCAGCTCATAAGGCCTGGCCCTGCCATTTTTCATAATGATAATCGAAGGCAGCTCATTTCCCTCACATACCGCGGTGATCTGACCGCCCGGCTCAATTTGCGCATAGACAATCTCCTGAAAGGCGTGAATCCCCTGCGCATGCAGCTGTGAGGAAACGTTCAAGATGTCGATTTTATTTTTCTTGGCTAAAATATTTTCCATCAAAAAGCGGCCGTTTTTTATAATTGGTATCGGGTTGCCGATAGTGACCGAACGAAAGAAGTTGCAGTGTTTACTGATTGCATTCAACAGAGAAATTAGCCCTACCCCGATAAGCAGTACAACGACATACTGGTACAAGGGGATGCTGTCGCTATAGATAACGCCCCCAATAATGCCCCCGAGCACAAAGTTGCCGATAAAATCCACAGGGGTCATTTGCGATAGCTGGGTCTTTCCGGACAAGTTCAAGTGGGTGATAACAATGACAAAGCCAATAACAAATTTGAGCAAAATATATCCGTAGTACTCCATATCCTTTTCCTTTTAATCGATGTTGTTAATGCTATCAGCTACTTTATCCCAACGGATGTAAAGGCAGAAATACGAGTAAAAAGGGCTGCCCTTTTCGTTACTTCTGCTCCGCCGGTTCGTCCGGCGCGTCGAGCACCTCTTCTTCCTTGCGGAACAGGCTGATGACCTTGAACAGCAGGCTCAGGCCGATACCCACGATGGTCGCCAGCGCCATGCCTTTCAGCTCCGCCGCGCCGATATGCACCTTGGCGCCGCTCACGCCGATGATCAGGATCACCGAGGTCAAAATCAGGTTTTGCGCTTTGTTGTAATCCACTTTGGACTCGATCAGCACGCGAATGCCCGAGGCGCCGATCACGCCGTACAGCAGCAGGGAAACGCCGCCCATCACCGGCACCGGCACCGCCTGGATCGCCGCCGCCAGCTTACCGATGCAGGACAGCAGGATCGCCAACACCGCCGCGCCACCGATCACCCAGGTGCTGTAGACCTTGGTGATGGCCATCACGCCGATGTTCTCACCGTAGGTGGTGTTCGGCGTAGAGCCGAAGAAGCCGGAGAACACCGTCGAAATGCCGTTGGCGAACATCGAGCGGTGCAGCCCGGGATCGCGGATCAGATCTTTCTTCACGATGTTGGCGGTCACCACCAGGTGGCCGACGTGCTCGGCGATCACCACCAGCGCCGCCGGCAGAATGGTGAAGATGGCGAACCACTCAAAGCGCGGAGTGTAGAAGGTCGGCAGCGCGAACCAGTGCGCCTCGCGAATCGGAGTCAAATCCACCACGCCCATGAAGAACGACAGCGCATAGCCCACCAGCACGCCGATCAGGATCGGGATAATCGCCAGGAAGCCGCGGAACAGCACCGAGCCGAGCACCGTGACCGCCAGCGTCACCAGCGAAATGGTGATGGTAGTCGAATCAGCGCTGGTGCCTTCCGCCGGCAGCAGCCCCGCCATGTTGGCCGCCACGCCCGCCAACTCCAGCCCGATGACGGCGACGATCGCCCCCATCGCCGCCGGCGGGAACATCACGTCCAGCCAGCCGGTGCCGGCCTTTTTCACGATCAGCGCCACCAGGCAGAACAGCACGCCGCACATGATGAAACCGCCCAACGCCACTTCGTAACCGAGCGGCAACAGCAGCAGCACCGGCGAGATAAACGCGAAGCTGGAACCGAGGTAGGCCGGGATCTTGCCTTTACAGATGAACAGATACAGCAGCGTGCCAATGCCGTTGAACAGCAGCACGGTCGCCGGGTTGATCTTGAACAGAATAGGCACCAGCACGGTGGCGCCGAACATGGCGAACAGGTGCTGGAAGCTGAGCGGAATGGTCTGGAGCAGCGGCGGGCGCTCGCTGACGCCGATGGCGCGACGGGTCATGTGTGCTTTTCCTCGGTTTATTGGTTTTATAGGTTTTAGTCAAAAAAAAGCCGACTCGTTAAGTCGGCTCAAATGTTTACTTGGTACCAAATATCTTGTCGCCCGCATCGCCCAGGCCAGGCACGATGTAGCCCTTGTCGTTCAGGCACTGATCGATGGAGGCGGTGTACAGCTCAACGTCCGGGTGCGCTTTCTCCAGCGCGGCAATGCCTTCCGGCGCCGCCACCAGAACCAGCACCTTGATGCTGTGGCAGCCGGCTTTCTTCAGCAGATCGATAGTGGCGATCATCGAACCGCCGGTGGCCAGCATCGGGTCGACGACCAGCGCCATGCGCTCTTCGATGTTGGAAACCAGCTTCTGGAAGTACGGCACCGGCTCCAGGGTTTCTTCGTCGCGGTATACGCCCACCACGCTGATGCGCGCGCTCGGCACATGCTCCAGCACCCCTTCCATCATGCCCAGGCCTGCGCGCAGGATCGGCACTACGGTAATCTTTTTCCCTTTGATCTGATCCACTTCAACTGGCCCGCACCAGCCTTCGATGGTGACTTTTTCCGTCTCCAGATCGGCGGTCGCTTCATAGGTCAGTAAACTACCCACTTCTGAGGCCAGCTCACGGAAGCGTTTGGTGCTGATGTCATTTTCGCGCATCAGGCCAAGCTTGTGTTTTACCAGCGGGTGTTTCACCTCAACGATCTTCATCATTTTTCTCCTATTAAGGTGGTTGCGGCCAAAAAAATCGCGGGATTATACCTCCTTTTTTTCGCCGCGCCACCCACAATAGCCCGATCGGGATCAACAAAAGTTTGAATATCAGTATAGATGACGAAAAAGCGGAGCCGGTTCACAAGCCGCTCGCAAACGTTTGCCTGCGCTGTTAGAATTGCCGCGCCTTATTCCGGAATCAACATCGGAAGCACAGTTTTCAAACCGCAAACCGTCGTGGGGAATCGCGCAGTGACCGACAAAACCTCTCTCAGCTATAAAGACGCAGGTGTCGATATCGATGCAGGCAACGCATTGGTAGATCGCATCAAAGGTGTAGTTAAACAGACCCGTCGCCCGGAAGTGATGGGCGGTCTGGGCGGGTTTGGTGCCCTGTGTGCGTTGCCGCAGAAATACCGCGAGCCGGTGCTGGTTTCCGGTACCGACGGCGTGGGCACCAAGCTGCGTCTGGCGATGGATCTGAAACGCCACGACACCATCGGCATCGATCTGGTGGCGATGTGCGTCAACGATCTGGTGGTTCAGGGCGCCGAGCCGCTGTTCTTCCTCGACTACTACGCGACCGGCAAGCTGGATGTGGACACCGCGGCCAGCGTGATCACCGGCATCGCCGAAGGCTGCAAACAGTCCGGCTGTGCGCTGGTGGGCGGCGAAACCGCTGAAATGCCGGGCATGTACCACGGCGAAGATTACGACGTGGCCGGTTTCTGCGTCGGCGTAGTCGAAAAATCCGAGATCATCGACGGCAGCAAAGTGCAGTCCGGCGACGCGCTGATCGCCCTGGGCGCTTCCGGCCCGCACTCCAACGGCTACTCGCTGGTGCGCAAGATCCTGGAAGTGAGCAACACCGATCCGACCGCCACCCAGCTGGAAGGCAAACCGCTGGCCGACCACCTGCTGGCGCCGACCAAGATTTACGTGAAGTCCGTGCTGGAGCTGATCGAGAAGGCGGACGTACACGCCATCGCTCACCTCACCGGCGGCGGCTTCTGGGAAAACATTCCACGCGTGCTGCCGGAAGGCATGCAGGCGGTGATCGACGAAGCCAGCTGGCAGTGGCCGGCGGTGTTCACCTGGCTGCAGCAGGCCGGCAACGTCAGCCGCCATGAAATGTACCGCACCTTCAACTGCGGCGTAGGCATGGTCATCGCCCTGCCAGAAGCCGAAGTGGAAGCGGCCATCGCGCTGCTGACCGCGGCAGGTGAAAAAGCGTGGAAAATCGGTAAACTGACCGCCTCTTCCGACGAACAACAAGTGGTCATCAACTGATGAAAAAGATCGTGGTGTTGGTCTCCGGCCAGGGGAGCAATCTCCAGGCGCTGATTGACGCCTGCCAGCAGGACCGCATCGCCGCCGAGATCGTGGCGGTGTTCAGCAACAAGGCGCAGGCTTACGGCCTGCAGCGCGCCGAGGCGGCGGGCATCGCCACCCAGGCGCTGGATGCCAAGGCCTATGCCGATCGCACGGCGTTCGACGCCGCGTTGGCGGACGCCATCGACCAGCACCAGCCCGATCTGGTGGTGCTGGCCGGCTACATGCGCATCCTCAGCCCGCAGTTCGTGCAGCGTTATGCCGGCCGCATGCTGAACATCCACCCTTCCCTGCTGCCGAAATACCCGGGGCTGCATACTCACCGTCAGGCCATCGACAACGGCGACAGCGAACACGGAACCTCGGTGCACTTCGTGACCGAACAGCTCGACGGCGGCCCGGTGATTTTGCAGGCCAAGGTGCCGATTTTCGCTGACGACGAAGAGGATGACGTGGTTGAACGGGTGCAAACCCAGGAACACACGATCTATCCGCTGGTGGTGAGCTGGTTCGTCGACGGCCGCCTGGCGATGCGCGATGGCGCCGCCTGGCTGGACGGCGAACGCCTGCCTGAGCAGGGCCACGCCGCCGACTGATGCGCGCAGCCTGAACCTTGCCTAAACGGCGCCCACGCGGCGCCGTTTTTTTTTTCGCCTTCATCCATTCTGTGAAGTTATACTTTGCACAATTTCACGGCACAGAGGAGCCCACATGTCCAGCACTGCCAGCGTCAGGTTACGCCCATTGGAACGGGACGATCTGTCGTTCGTCCACCAGATGGACAACAATGCCAGCGTTATGCGCTATTGGTTTGAAGAACCCTACGAAGCCTTTGTCGAGCTTTCCGATCTCTACGACAAACACATCCACGATCAGAGCGAGCGCCGCTTTATCATCGAGCACGAAGGCGCCAAGGTCGGCCTGGTAGAGCTGGTGGAGATCGATCACATCCACCGCCGCGCAGAGTTCCAGATCATCATCGATCCCGCCCACCAGGGCAAAGGCTATGCCAGCACCGCCGCCCGCCTGGCGATGGACTACGGCTTCTCGGTGCTGAACCTGTACAAGCTGTACCTGATCGTCGACAAAGAGAACCCGAAGGCGATCCACATCTACAGCAAGCTGGGCTTCAACGTGGAAGGCGAGCTGATCGACGAGTTCTTCGTCAACGGCGAATACCGCACCGTGCTGCGCATGTGCATCTTCCAGCCGCAATACCTGGCGAAGTTCAAAACGCCCAATGATAAGCCGCTGGTGAAGTGACGCTTAGCGAGAAAAAAGAGAAAACCCGCCCAGGCGGGTTTTTTATTGGGAAATAAGTGGCTAGTATTAATGGATGCTATTTTATCGTCAGGAAATAGCCTGATGAATACGGAAATAAATAATATTTCCCGAGATAATTAATCGAACAATAATTAATGGTGATAGTAAGAGTTACCCTCTGCCTCTACAAAGGAAAAATATAATGACGACCATCTCAAACCTGCTGCTTTTTATCGGTCTGGTCATGTTCGCCATAACCGCCGGCCTGAATACCTATAGCGGCTACGCGCCTGCAGATCCCAATAGCGCCCCGCTGTTTTCCCCGCTCTGGTGGACGCGCTGGTTCCCGCTCTACGCCTCGGGCGGTGTGTTGTTGCTGGTGGGGTTGGTGCTGCGGGTTTCGGGGCGGGGACGATAAAAAAACAAAAACGGCTCCGAAGAGCCGTTTCTGTGTGTGGGTCAGGTCCAATCTTCATAGCCGCTATCATGGATCCAGACGATGCCGCCGGGGCATTCCTCTGTCAGAAACCAGAATCCGTCGAAAGCATCGGCATCCATTTCCTCTTGATTTTTTGGGAACTTTTCGCGATACAGTGCAATCTGCTCATCGACACTTCCCTCCAGGAATTTGCCTCTGCTAGCTAACTTTATTTTCCCATCTTGCATAAGTCGATGTAGGAGCTCTAAAAAATAAGCCTCTCTCTCTTCATACGACATCACAGCTTTTTCAAAGTTATCAGCTCTCATGGCTGACCACACCGTACCAATAGATGTTCCTTCTAGCTCATAACTAAACAACTTGTATTCTTCATCGCTATACAGCATGTGAAATCCTCATCGAAACTTTATTTCAATTCTCTTTTTAACCTTTCCTTGCAGAGCCTCTAGGCTATCGTTGCCAATAATATCAATAGTCCAACGAGCTTTTGTCTTCTCATCGCTACTTGAATACTTCCTCAGATTGATAGTTACACCATCTTTTTTTGCATAATAAACCATGCCTAAGGGAGTCTTTTTCTCTTCCAATGGCACCGCACCAGCCAGCGATTGGGCATAGTCGATGATCTCTCGATCAGAGAGCTTACCCGTCGCAAATACTTTTGTTGTTCCGGACTTGTTGCCGCCACCCTCACCTAACACCGGCTCAAACTGCTGACCAAACACGTTCAGCTTACTTTCGTTCTGTTTCGGGTCAAACACCTTGACCAACTGGTTAGTGTTAGCTTTCTGCATGGCCCGCAAATAATCTGCCGTTTTAGTCGACAAATTCGCCCCGGCTGCTGTTTCTCCTTTGATAAAATCGGCAACCGGCTGAGTGTTGAGCGTTTTTGTTTTGTATAATTCATCGGAAGCGTTCACCAGCTGTCGGCTCAACTTCCTCACGCTGTCTTCAGTCTTACCCAAAATCAATGTGCTGCCGGTCGTTATGGCGCCAGTACCAATAATCGCCTCTGGAGCCACAATGTCTGCCGCATAAATACCGGCTTGGTTCAGGCAAAGCGCGGGGTTAGTTTTGCAACCGGCAATTGCCAATCGTGCAGCCAGAACCAATTCTGGCGCAGCTCCCACCAGCGTCATTCCCCCCGCAGTAAGTACCAGACCGCCGCCACCTACGGTCGCCACTATTGCGGCAGCTTCTCGGCGAGCCACAACACGTTTTGCCGCAGCAACATCACCTTTATCAGCGGCCAAAATGTCTTTCTGATTATCCAGCGCATACTGCATCAACATATGTTCGGTCATGTTGTAGCGATAAATCGACTGCGCGCTGTCCGCAGCACTGTAGGCGCCTTCCGGCGTATGCGTTGTCAACGCCCCGGTCAAAGCCCCGATCACTCGTGCCGTTTGCTCTTTTACTTCATTGCCGTTTAGCGCTTCCTGCAAACGGTAGAGCTGGCGTTCCTTTTCGTTGAGATTGGCCGGTTCGAACAGCGTGCTCTGCATCACGACCCCGGCCAGCTCCGCCGCCAGCGCTCCTGCAGCAGCCCCTTTACCGTCACCGCGCCCGATTTCCGCGGCGATGCCCGCCACAACCGCATGGCTGACTGACTTCCCGGCGGTACCCAGAACGTCGCCGTTATCCCCGATCAGATTGGCGCCCTCGGCCTGAACCTGGCTGCCGATGTTCGCCAACAGCGCATTGGTCAGGTTGTCCTTGAAGCTGCCACCGTTAATGGCGGTATTCAGGCTGGAGCTGATGACCGATTGCCCGGCCACCCGCTGCGCCACCTTGCTCCAGTCGCCGTTGCTCAGCTGCGGCAGTTTGACGTTGTTTGGATTAAGCGGTTTGCCCGCCGCGTCCTTGCTCCAGCCCATCGCGCTGTCGAAACCGTTGAGCGCGCCGCCGATCGCCATCGCCGTGGCGGTCGCCTTGACGTTCTCATTGCTACCCAGCGCCTGCAGGGTTTTCGACAGGTTGCCCTGGTTCTCCACCAACGCCACCGCCGCCTGGGAGGCCAGCGAAGACATCCCGGCGGTGACCGCGCCGCTGGTTACCGCCCCGCCGCCCACGGCGCCGGAAACGCTGGAGGCCGCCGAGGCCGCCAGTGAACTGCCTGCGGTCACCGCCGCTGCCGCGATGGCGATCACCGCCGCCACCGCCGGGTTCAGGTGCTGGCTCTTGTAATCCCAGCTGTCGTAAGCGTCTTTGACCTTGCTCCACTGCACGTCGTTGCGCTTGTTCAGATCTTTGACCCAGGTGGTGCCCGGCGTATTGCCCAGGGCGTCGATGGCGCTTTGCAGCGCCTGGCCGTTTTTCACCTTCACATCGGCGCTGACGCCCTTGGCGGCCTCTACGGTCAAGGCGCCACCGGTATGAATGCTCGGCAGCACCCACTTATTGTCTTCGTACCCTTTATTGGCCTGCTTGATAAAGAAGCCTTTCGAATTGCTGACGGTCTGTTCGAAAGAGGTGTTTTTCACCGCGCGGAAGTTAACCTGGCCACGGGAGCTGGTCAGGCGTGCGTTTTGTCCAGCGGCGATTTTGCTGGCTTCATAGGTGCTGTCGTCGCGGCTCATCAGCGTGATATTGCCGGCGGCGGTAAACTCGGTAACCTTGTTGGTCACGTCGTGGCGGGTCTGCTTAACCTCGGTTTTCTTGCCCCACCATTTGCGCTTGGTTTCCTTTTTCTCGTAATGGCTGGACTCTTCCATCGCCTGGGCGTAGAGATAGCCGCCCTTGGCGGCAATATCCATATTGCCGACACGCATGGCCTCTGCCTGGTTGTGGGCATCGACCTGGGCTTTCAGCCTTGTTTCTTCCGCATGTTTAGCTTGGGCTTCCTGTCGGACGCTAACTAATTTCCTATTTGCGTTTACCTTTTCACTATCAACAGAATTCAACGCTTGTTGGGCGGCGTGTATCTCATTCTTTTTTTTGATTATGCGTTGACGCAAATTTTCATATTCATCTATCGTCTTTTTTCGAATTGCCAGCGCAATCTCATAACCATCACCGGATGTTTCCGCAGGATCGACACCATAAGGGAATGGGTCAAATGCCTTCCCTCCCTCATTAAGCAATCTATCCAGATCTGAACGGGTTTTTATTTCAATATTCCCCATATCGAGGTGATAAGTCCCCGTACCCGGTATCATTACAGAACTACTGTGCTTGTATGAAATAGGATGCTGAGCAGGATTATCGAGTAACAAACCTTCAGGCGTATTTCTAACGTTGTTCAGTACATTCTGTTTTTGATTAACATTTTGCTCTGCATTTCTAACCGCCTGCTCCGCCGCCGCTATCCGGCTTCCCCAATCCGTCACCGCCACCGACGGTTTCCAGTTCGCCCCTAATCCTTTAACCACCAGCTTGGTCGCCTGGAACAGAATGCTGCCGCCGGAAATCACCGTCATCAGACCGCCGGCATTCAGCTCGGTGCCTTGCTGGGTGCGAGTTTCGGTGAACTCGTTGCCGCCCTCGCGGTAAGTGTGATTTTGCACCGCCTCGAAACGCATATCGCCGCCGGAGGTCAGCGTCATGTTGGCGCCGGAGGTCAGCCTGGCGCCGTAAGTCAGCAGTTGGTTATTCGCCGACGCGGTCAGGTTTTTACCCGCGCTGAGTGCAGTGACCACATGGCGGTCGTCTTTGTTGTTGTCGTTGGCGGCATCAATGGCGGAATAGGCCAGGTTCGACAACCATAGATTCTGCCCGGCCAGCAGCGTGATATTGCCGTTAGCGGAGAGCGCGCCGCCCTGGGTGCCGATGTCGCGGGCCGAGTTAATCAGCAAATTGCCGCCGGCGTGTACCCGGCTGCCCAGTTCAGGCGTGCGGGACACAGGGAAAACCGCATTGAATCGGCCGTCAAGTTCACGGTAGTTAAGATCGGCGTTATGGGCGGCTAACAGCGTAACGTCCTTATCCGCATTAATCTTGGCGCCGCGGAGCGCCAGATAGCCACCGCTATTGAGCAGAACCGAACCCGTTGCCCTCATTTGGCCACTGGCCAACAGCTGGTTGAAGTATTCCTGCCGTTTAGCCGGAGAAACCGGCCCCCCCAATAGCGGCCCCTCCAACAACGCGCTGTTTTTTACGATTGCAATGCTGCCGTTAGCCGTCATGGCGATATTGCGACTTTGCGGCGCCAGCAGCGTATTCAGCAACGTAATGGTACTGCCAGCCGTGAGAGACAAATCGCGTGAAGCCTCAAGGCTGCCCAACCAACGCGAACCGTCAGGGCGGAAGTAGTGAGGTTTCTCGCTGGAATGTATCTTTATCTCACCGTTTTTGGCGTTTAGCGTGACGTCCTGCCCTTTCAGCTCACTTTGCCAGGCGTCGATGGCGTTGACCGCCGTCAGAGACAGCTCTTTTCCGGCGGCCAAAATACCTTGCCCAAGAACAATCCGATCTTCGGCAATCGCGGTGATATTGCCGTCGGCACGAATCGCATCAGTACCGACGATGTTTTTGGCATGCAGCAGAACATTCCGTGCCTTTAGCGACTCTGGCCTGCCGGAGGTGACCACTTCATTCAGCTGATTTTCATGAGGCGTCGGCGTACTGATCTCTATCTTATTTTTAAAATCCGCAGTGAGATTATTGCCGGCGGTAATCGATGATTTTTGCTGCCCCTTTGCTCGCCAGACGACAAGTTCCTGCTGCTTGGTATAAGGCGCTTTTTCCGTGACATACAGCAGATCCCAATCTCCGGGAGGCGCATCTTCGTCACGGGCAAACGCCCCAACGCCAAACGTGTTCGTTCCCAGACGCCAGTACCGATCTTTCTGGCCGAGTTGAATGCTCTTTACGGTAAAATCGTTCCCCGTCAGGATCAGATCTTTGGCCGCGCTGATATTCGACTGATCGTTCCATAACGTTGTCGCGTTGATATAAGCGTTGTTGCCTGAATTTATCACCCCCGGCGCCTGCGATTTCACCAGAAGATACTCGTCTTTCCCCACATTAACCTTGTCGCCTTTCGACAGGTTGATTTCGCCAAACCAACTGCCGATGCCAAAGTCCTTCAGTTCAGGCTCCAGCAGCACAATAGCGTCAACACCTTGCCGTGAGTCGTAATAACTTCCTACCAAGGATTTATTGAACGCTTTAGAGTTAGCGGGAGTATTTTTCCAAACGGCTTGAACCTCTTGCCTGACATTGTTCAAATTCTCCGTGCGTATAACCAAATCACCGCTGTTGGTCTGAATGCGTGCAGAGCGGTTTTCTATCTGTTTGGCTTTATTCCCCTGAGCGTCTTTCTGAATCCAGAGATTATTGTTGCTATGCAATGCGGTGTTGTCGCCATCACGTAGTGCCACATTGCGTACCGTATCGGCAAACACCCGCATATCGCGATGCGCCGTAACATTGCCGTTGTTATTGAGCGTATCGGCAGCCATTGTCACGTCACGTTCACCGCGCACCTTAACGCCCGATGAGATATGAATTTCCCTGGCGCTGGCGTTCAAGTCTGTCGCTGCCTGTGTATTGCCCAACTCAATCCGCCCGCTAACGCTCAGCGTAATATCCCGCTGTTTGCTGGTGAGGTCTTTCAGGTTCACCCCTACCCCATCCTCATTGGCCACCAGGCGGATTTTGTTGGCGTACATGCCGCCCAGTGCCTTGGTGTCCACCGCCAACACTGGTTTGGCGCCTTCGCCAGCGATCGGCTTGATGGTGCCGTCTTTAAAACTGATGCGGTTAGCGCCCTGGGTCAGCGACAGGTTTTGCGCGTTGATTTTGCCGTTCAGCTCGGTGGCGCGGCTGATGATGTCAACATAGTCGGCGCCGCTGCCGTCCAGCCCTTTACCGCCGATGGTGACGCCGCCTTTTTTCACCTCCAGCGCCTCCAGCGCGCCCTGCTTGTCGAACTGCGGTTTGCCGGTGGTTAACGTCACGCCCGGCGCGTTGATAAAGCCGCAGCCGTTGCAGGTGATGCCATTCGGGTTGGCGATCATCACGTTGGCTTTGTTGCCGAACACCTCGAGCTTGCCCTGCAGCTCGGAACGACTGCCTCCGGTGACTTCGTTGATGATAAGTTCTGCTGGCTTCCCTTTCAGATTCGGGTTGCCCTTTGCATTCTCAATAGTCACGCCCAGTTGGGTCTTGCCACCCTGGATGGCATTATTCAGCACCGCACCGGGCGTACCGACGTTAAAGTCCTTGTAGGTATTGTGTGAAATCCCCGCGCCGTTCGGCGTGGCGATATTCACCACCGGTACGTTGCCCGGCTTGATAACCACCTGCGTATTGCCGTTAGCGGCGGTAATGCCGGCGGCGAACGCCGGGTGCAACGGCTGGAAAGCCGTCAGGTAGATCAGCAAATAGCTGGCGCCCCGCGCCAAAGGGGAAGTGGACTTATCCATATTCATTCCTTCGAAAGGATGTTGTTTTGAACGCCGAGGCGCTCCTGCTGTGTGCTGGCGTTATAACGTGACGGTGGCTTGCCAGTAGGCCACCCAACGATCCGGTTGCAGGCTGCCTGGGTGCGTCAGCGATTTACCGACGGTGACCGCCTGATTGAACCAGCGGCCGTTTAACGTCGCGCTCAGCGCCGCGCCGGCGACGCTGCCGCCGTCTATCAGACCGGCGCGCCCCTGCAACCAACCGGCGTCTAACGCGCCGGTGAAAGAAAGCTCTCCCAGCCCCGGCAACGTCTGCCATTGCCAGTTGAGTTCATTGCGCCAGTAGGCGCCGCGATTTCCGGTCAGGTACTGCTCTTTAAAGCCACGCACCGAGTATTGCCCGCCAATGGAAATGCGCTCGCCGGCATACAGGTTGTCTGCGCTGGTTTGCCCATAGGCCGAGGTCAGGTAATAGAGAGAGAGGGCGAGCGGATAAAAGTAGCTGGCGCTGAGGCCAAGCTTGCGGAACTCGCTGCGCGGCGCCCCGTCGCGCTCAGGATCGTCGGCGGTGGCGCCCAGCATGCGCAGCCCGCGGCTTACCGTCGGGTTCAGCGTCATATAGCCGCCGCCCGCAGCCGCACTGTAATTGAGGCCCAGGCTGGCGACGCTGAGCGTCGGGCTGCTGACGCCCAACCGTTCCCCCGCCAGCTTATTTTCCGTGGTACGCCGCGCCAGCCCGATATCGACGGCCAGCTTGCGTTTGCCATCCCGCAGCAACGTGCGGTTGGCGCCCAGACGCTGGGTCTGGTTGTTGCCCTGATAGCGGTAAGCCGCGCCGTTGAACGGCACCCGCTGGAAAAAATCGTTCCAGGCGTACTGGTAACTGAACAGCCAATAGCCGTAGGGTAAGGTGACGCCGCCGTTCAGGCTGCGGCTGCGGTAATGCGGGCTGAAATCGTTATTGCGCGCTGCGGAAAGCGACCATTGATCGGCGAGGCGCAGTGGGTTATCCAGCGTGAAGGCGGCGTTCATCTGCCCGGTGCCGGTGCTTCTCTGGCCGCTGTTATCGGCGCCGAAAGAGAAAGAGACCGGCGCGCGCCGGGCGCCACGCAGCAAAACCACGTTGGAAAAGCCGGGTTGTTCGCCGGGTTGAATATCGATAGCCACCTGTTGCGATGGCAGGCGGTTGAGCTGCTCCATGCCCTGCTCAATATCGCGCAGATTCAATACGTCGCCAACCAGGCCGGGAAACGCCATTTTCAGCGCCAGCGTCTGCTCGCCGTTCTGCGTGATGGACTCGATTCGCCCTTCGCTGGCGCTCACGGTCAACACGCCGCGGGAGATATCCTGCTCCTGTAGCCAGGCCTGCGAGGTGACATAGCCGCGTTGCAGATAAGCATTGGTGGTTTCGCGCACCAGACGGTTGATGTGCTCTAGCGTCAGGCAGCGCCCCTGATACGGGCGCGCCAGGCTTTCTTTTACCGACCAGGAAAGATGTTCGGCGCCCTGAAAAACGATTTGCCGCACCGGTTGGCAAACCGCCCCTGCGGCGGCCGACACAGGCAGCGGCAAGGCCGGCAACTCAACGTTATTTTGCAGCGCCTCGCGCTGTTGTTGCGCCTGTTCCAGCAACGTTTTCTGCTGTTGGGTAATGCTGTCGCGGTCAGCAGGGCTGGCGATCTCCGCACACCACGCCGGAGCGCAGAGCGCCAAGAGTGCAGGCCAAATCCCGGGCTTCCATGCACACATTTAAACACATCCATTTACGTTAGTTTACATAGATTATCGAAGTATATACATTTTACGTCGACGATCAATGATAATGAGAATTGTTTTTGTTTGATCGGGTTCACAACGTGGTTAAACATCAGGAATATATTTTGTCGAGCTTGCCGCCACATTTCCTGATGGCGGATATTATTAACACATGAATTAAAAACCCAAATAATTACCAATAATAAATTCAAGAGTTAAATAACACGCACAATATCGCTAAAAATAAAAAATAAAGTTTACAAAATTAACCCGCCGTCTTACCGTGATATTTTGTTTAATGCAATTATTCATGAAAGCCATAATTTATAACTAACCAATCAAGAACCTCGGAAAATATCAGGATTTCCTAATGCCAGTACGTGATATAGAACTGTTTATTCGTGATTACGTTAATGATATCAAAGCCGGCAGCGCCGCGCTGTTTGCCGGCGCCGGGCTGTCCATACCCGCCGGTTTCGTCAGCTGGAAAGAGCTTATCGGTGATATCGCTTATGAATTGGGGCTGGATATAGAAAAAGAAAGCGACCTTATTTCTCTGGCTCAATATCATCTCAATGAAAAAGGCAACAGGCATAAGATAAATCAAAAAATAATTACAGAATTCGCTGAGCAAGCGGAAGAAACTGAAAATCATCGGATCATTGCCAGATTGCCGATAGCGTCACTCTGGACAACCAACTACGACGATCTGATTGAAAAAACCTATGCCCGTTATAATCGCGTCTGCGACGTTAAAACCACGCCGGAAAGTCTGACCAACAATATTCACAAACGCGATGTTGTCTTATATAAAATGCATGGTGATTATAGAACCCCCAACCAGGCGATTATCACCCGCGAACAATACGAAACTTACTCCCGTACACACCTTCCTTTTATCAACATGCTGATGGCGGAGTTGACCGCCAAAACCTTCCTGTTTATCGGTTTCAGCTTTGAAGACCCCAACCTGCAATACGTATTGAGTCGCCTTTACGCGCAGTACGGCGAAGGGAAAAGAAACCACTACTGCATCATGCGGCGCGTTCAGCCTGGCGACAGCGGCAGCGAGGATCAGGCGTCTTATGATTACAACAGCCGAAAACAAAGCCTGATGGTCAACGATCTGCGCCGTTACGGCATTCAAACGCTGCTGGTGGAGGACTATCGGCAAATCACCGACCTGCTGTATGCCATCGAAACGCAATTCAAGAAAAGCACGGTGTTTATCTCCGGCAGCGCCGACAACTACCACCCCTATGCCCGTGAAGAGTCCATCCAGTTCATACACCGCCTGGCGCGCCTGCTTATCCGCAAACAGTACCGCATCGTCAACGGCTTCGGTTGGGGCGTGGGCACGGCGGTGATCAACGGCGCATTGGAAGCCATTTACGCCAGCGGGGGGAAAATCAGCGAAAGCCAGCTGGTATTGCGCCCTTTCCCCCAATTCGCCAGCGGGAGCATTACGCTGCCGGCACTTTGGCACGAATACCGCCAGAACATGATTTCGCTCAGCGGCATCGCGGTTTTTTTGTTCGGCAACAAGCGTAACGCCGAAGGCGAATGCGTGCTGGCCGACGGTTTATTGAAAGAGTTCCACATCGCTGCGGAACAAGGCTGCGTCTGCATTCCTATCGGTTGTACCGGCGGCGCATCCACCGAGATCTACCGAAAAATCAAGGAGGAGATGAAAGACACCCTCTATCACCGCCATCCCGTCGCCATGAACCTGCTGGATCAACTTAACGAGCCGGGCAGCCTGGCGGAGAAGAAAACATGCCTGTTGGCACTTATCGATATCATTACTAAGGATAATCCTCGATGACCAGAAAATGTTTTTACAGTTTCCATTATGAGCCGGACAACTGGCGCGCTTCTCAGATACGCGAAATGGGCTCGCTGGAAGGTAACCGGCCGGCCACGGATAACGATTGGGAGGAAGTGAAAAAAGGCGGTGACGACGCCATCGCCGCTTGGATCAAAGGCCAGTTGGACAATCGGAGCTGCGCCGTGATTCTCGCGGGTAAAGATACCGCCAATCGCAAGTGGATCAACTTCGAAATCTGCGAAGCCTGGAAGAAAGGCATGGGCGTGCTGGTGGTGTATATCCATAACCTGAAAGACAGCGCCGGCGAACAAGCCCGAAAAGGCAACAACCCGTTGGATCATATCAAGCTGGGGGATAGAAAGCTTTCCGGAATCGCCAAAGCCTATGACCCGCCTTATTTGACCAGCGCCAATGTCTATAATCACATCAAGGAAAATCTGGCGGAGTGGGTAGAAGAAGCGATCCGCATTCGCGAAAATTACTGACGGCCGCCCTAAAGACGAAAGGCTGCATTATCCTGCAGCCTTTCGTTCGCTAGGGGTGCGGCACGTCGCTCACCCATACCGCCCGGTAATATAATCTTCGGTGCGGCGCTGGCGCGGCGAGGTGAAGATGGCGTCGGTATCGTTGTACTCCACCAGCCGCCCCTGATGAATAAAAGCGGTGTAGTCGGAGACGCGCGCTGCCTGCTGCATGTTGTGCGTCACCAGCACCACGCTGTAACGCTGTTTCAGCGCAGAAATCAGCTCCTCGATGGTCAGCGTGGAGATCGGATCCAGCGCCGAGGTCGGCTCGTCGAGCAGCAACACTTCCGGCTCGATGGCGATGGCGCGCGCGATCACCAGGCGCTGCTGCTGGCCGCTGGACAAGCGGAACGCATTTTCACGCAGCCGATCCTTCACCTCATGCCACAGCGCGGCGGCGCGCAGCGAACGCTCCACCGCTTCATCCAGCAAGCGCCGGTCGCGCACGCCCTGCAAGCGCAGGCCGTACACCACGTTTTCATAGATCGATTTCGGGAACGGGTTCGGCCGCTGGAACACCATGCCCACCCGCCGCCGCAGCGCCGCCACGTCAATCTGCGCGCCGGAGATCGCCGCGCCGTTCAGCTGCAGATCGCCCTCGATGCGGCAGTTGTCCACCAGATCGTTCATGCGGTTGAAACAGCGCAGCAGCGTCGATTTGCCGCAGCCCGAAGGGCCGATCAGGGCCGTCACCCGGTGCTTCGGAATGCGCAGCGAAATGTCGTGCAGCACCTGTTTGTCACCATAAAACAGGTTCAGTCCGTTGACCGCCAGCGCGGTCTGTTCATCGTCGAGATGCTGGACATCCAGCCGGGGCAAACTGCCTGGCGTCATCAAACCCATTACGCACTCCCCAAAAATAGCGTCATTGTTACTGCGACCATGCTCGGTACCGCTCCCTCAGCGAATGGCGGATACCCATCGCCGCCAGATTCAAACTCACCACGATCGTCACCAGCAGGAAGGCGGTGGCGAACACCAGCGGTCGCGCCGCCTCTACGCTCGGGCTCTGGAATGCCATATCGTAGATCTGGAAGCTCAAATGCATAAACTTCCGCTCCAGGTGCAGATACGGGAAAATCTCGTCCACCGGCAGCACCGGCACCGATTTCACTACCCCCACCAGCATCAGCGGCGCGGTCTCCCCGGCGGCGCGCGCCACCGCCAGAATCAGGCCGGTCATCATCGCCGGTGCCGCCATCGGCAGCACGATGCGCCACAGCGTCTCGGCCCGGCTGGCGCCCAGCGCCATCGAGCCCTGCCGCAGCGAGGTGGGAATGCGCGACAGCCCTTCCTCAGTGGCGACGATCACCACCGGCAGCGTCAGCAGCGCCAGCGTCAGCGCCGCCCACAGCACGCCGGGCGTGCCGAAGGTCGGGTTGGGCAAGGATTCAGGATAGAACAGCTGGTCGAGCGTGCCGCCTATCATATAAACGAAAAAGCCGAGGCCGAAGACGCCGTAGACGATCGAGGGCACGCCGGCCAGGTTGACCACCGCGATGCGAATCACCCGCGTCAGCAGATTGTTGCCGGCATACTCGTGCAGATATACCGCCGCGATCACGCCAAACGGCATCACCACGATCGACATCAGGATCACCATCAACACCGTGCCGAAAATGGCCGGGAACACCCCGCCTTCGGTATTCGCCTCACGCGGGCTGTCGGTGAGGAACTTCTTCACCTGCTCGCCCCAATGCGCCAACTTCTCGCTGGTGTTCATGGCGTTCGGGTACCAGGCATCGCGTACCTGGCTGAGCGGAATGGTCAACGTCTGGCCATGCATATCGCGCAGCAGCAGCGCATCACGCTGGCGATCGCGGTTCAGCCCCGCCAGGCGTTCGGACAGCAGCTGGTATTGCCGCTGCAACTCCAGCCGCTCGGCCTTGATGGCGTCCTGCGCGCGGGCGTCCAGCTTATCGTCGCGCTGCAGGCGCTTTTCCCGCAGCCGCAGCGCGTCAAACTGCTGATTGATGCGCGCCATATCGCGAAATTGAATGTCGTGCGCCTGGCGCGAGAGCGCGGCGATTTGCGGCAGCCGCTGCTGCAACGCCTGCCCCAGATTGCGGCCGGTCAGCGGTTGCCCGTCCTCCAGCAGCCCCGCCAGATAGCCGTAAGCGGTGCCGTGGCTGTCGCGCTCCAGCACCAGCAGGCTGCGCGGCGTGCTTTGGCTGCCGATGTCGCTGGCCAGCAGCGTGCGGAAATCCTGCCCCTCGCGCTCGCGGTTACCGACCTTGATCAGATAACGTTCGACGCTTTGCGCCTCGCCCGGCGGCGTCACACCCGCCTCCGTCAGCTGGCGGCGCGAAATGCTTTGCTGCTGGTACAGCTCGCCGATCACCGTCACCGGCCCGGCGCCGTTCTGATTCAGCTCGAACTGATAAACCGGGCTCGGCCAGAAATAGCGCATCCCCTGCCCGGCCAGCAGCAACAGGATGCCGATCAGCGCCAACAGGCTGACGGCGACCGAACCGGCGGTGAGCCAAATCCACGGCGACCCGCTCTTCACCCAGTTCTTCATGGCGCCTCCTGATTTGGCGTGTAACGCTTGCGCAGCCGCAGGCGCACCGCCTCCGCCAGCGTGTTGAACACGAAGGTGAAGATAAACAGCACCAATGCGGTCAGGAACAGCACGCGGTAATGGCTGCTGCCGGAGACCGCCTCCGGCATTTCAATGGCGATATTGGCCGCCAGCGCCCGCAGCCCCTGGAACAGGCTGCCGTCGATAATTGGCGTATTGCCGGTGGCCATCAGCACGATCATGGTTTCCCCCACCGCGCGGCCAAAGCCGATCATCAGCGCGGAGAAAATCCCGGCGCTGGCGGAAGGCAGCACCACCTTGATCACCGTCTGCCATTGGGTGGCACCCAGCGCCAAAGAGCCCTGGCTCAGGGTAGCCGGCACGCTGAACAGCGCATCCTCCGCCAGCGAGAAGATGATCGGCACCAGCGCGAAGCCCATCGCCACGCCCACCACCAGCGCATTGCGTTGGTCGTAATTATCCCCCAGCCAGAAATGCAGCGGCTCACCGAACAGCGCCACCTCCAGCCGCGGCCCGAGGCTGAGCGCCAGCCACACCGTCAACGCCAGCAGCGGCAACAGCAACAGCAGATCGACACCCGGCCGGCAACGCGGCATAAAGCGGTGGGTCAATGCGCCACACAGCAGCACCGCCGCCGCCAGCAGCAGCGGCAACGCCAGCACCGCCAACAGGTATTGCTCGATGATCGGCGCCAGCCAAATGCCGGCCACCAGCCCGATCACCACCGTCGGCAACGCGCCCATCACTTCGATAGCCGGTTTGATCACCCGCCGCAGCCCCGGCGTCATAAAATAAGCGGTATAGATAGCGCCGGCCAGCGCCAGGGGAATGGCGAACAGCATCGCGTAAGCCGCCGCCTTGAAGGTGCCGAAGATTACCGGCATCAAACTGAATTTGGGTTGGTAGCTGTCTTCACCGGAGGTGGACTGCCAGACGTAGGCCGGCTGCGGGTAGTTCTCATACCACACCTTGCCCCACAGCGAACGCCAGGTGACGTCCGGATACGGATTGTCGAGCGCATAGCGCTGCCAGCCCTGCGCGCTCTCCAGCAGCAGGCCATCGCCGCGCGGCGCGAACGCCATCTGCCGCACCTCGGCACCCAAACGGGCATTCAGCAGCGGCTGCGGCTGAATGGCGGAGAACAGCGAAAAACCGCCGTCGGGCCGCAGAGTGGCGAACACCCGGCGGTAAGGCTCGGCCACCGTCAGCTCCCGCCCGTCGGCGCCGTGGTCGAAATGCTGCACTGCCGTCAGGCGCCAGCGCCGATCTTTTTCCACCTCAAACCACTCGCGCAGATTGCCGTCGGCGCCCTTGATCAGCAGCGCGCTGCCGCCAGGCAGCGCCGTCATCTGATACGGGGCATGTTCGCCAAGGGTACGCGTTTCACGCAGCTGCAGCTGCGCGCCGTCGATCTGATAACGCGCCAGCCGGTTGCCGGTCAGCAGGTAAAGCTGGCGGCCATCCGGCGTCAGCACCAGTTGCTCAGCATCATGTTCCAGCGGGCGCTCGCTGAACTGCGGCGGCCGGTCGGGGCTGAAACGGCCGAACACCAGGCGCCGATCGTCGGTCACCCCGGCCAGCAGATACTGCCCGCGATGCGCATCCGCCAGCGTCATCAGTTTCAGCGGCTTGCGCTGTGGATCCAGCGCCAACGGCTGCTGCCCGAGCGGGAACAGCCACTGCGGCCGGCCGGTCTCCGCCGTCGCGAAATCCGCGCGCGCCACCACCAAGCGGCCGTCGGCCTGCGCCAGCGCAAACAGATCGCGCTCTCCGGCGGCCTGCGCGAGCAGCGCTGGCTTGGCCAACAGCGTCTGCTGCGCCAGCGGCGCCTGGGGCTGGCCGTTCGGGGTCGGCGTCAGGCGATAAAATTGCCCCGCGCCCTGCGCGTCGATGCGGTAACCGACGCGCTGCTGCACGTCCATGCCCAGCGCCAGCGCCGGGGCCGACGCCGCGATCGGCAGCGGCTGCGCCTGGCCGAGCGAGGCCGGTTTGAACAGCGGCAGCACCGCAAACAGCAGATAAACGAAGATCAGCATCAACGTCATCAGCACCATCAGCCCGCTGGCGGTCACTGCCGCCTGCACGCCACGGTCGATGCGCCCGCGCATGCGATCTCGGGGATGTTGATTGGCCGTCGTCTGTGTCATGTGTCTCGCTGTCGCTGATGTAATCGGGCTTGCGCCGTAAGATAACCGGGCATCTTATGTCAGTTTTATGACGTTTGCATGACAAAGTTACCCGCCAAACTCCAGGTTTTTTACACTGCAAACAGACAATATGGCGTCGGTATATTGCTGAAAAATGACCGTAAACACGATTAATATCACCAAAAATGAGCCTGACAATCGTCATTTCATGCTACTCACTTCACTGCCGGGCGTCCCGCCTCGGCGAAAATTTATTGCCGCCGAAAAATGCCGCGCGCCAACGCAATGGATATGTTGGACTTTCCTGTCAATCTCTCGCAATAATGATCAAGGACACTAGAGCGGCATCCGGGCGCTGCGTCCCGGATCCTATTCTAAATTTGAACTGGAGTGGCAATGGGTCAGGAAAAGCTCTACATCGAAAAAGAACTAAGCTGGTTATCCTTTAATGAACGCGTGTTGCAGGAAGCCGCAGATAAGAGCAATCCCCTGATTGAACGTATGCGTTTTCTGGGCATTTACTCCAACAACCTCGACGAATTCTATAAAGTCCGCTTCGCCGATCTCAAACGGCGCATCCTGATCAGCGAAGAGCAAGGCTCCGCCGGCGCCTCGCGCCACCTGCTGAAAAAGATCCAGGCCAAGGTGCTGAAAACCGATCAGGAGTTCGACGGCCTGTATAACGATCTGCTGCTGGAAATGGCGCGTAACCAGATCTTCCTGATCAACGAACGCCAGGTGTCCGAGAACCAGCAAATCTGGCTGCGGCAATATTTCAAACAGCATCTGCGCCAGCACATCACGCCGATCCTGATCAATCACGACACCAATCTGGTGCAGTTCCTGAAAGACGATTACACCTATCTGGCGGTGGAGATCATCCGCGGCGCGCGCATCGACTATGCGCTGCTGGAGATCCCGTCCGACAAGGTGCCGCGCTTCGTCAATCTGCCGCCGGAAGCGCCGCGCCGCCGCAAGCCGATGATCCTGCTGGACAACATTCTGCGTTACTGCCTGGACGATATCTTCAAGGGCTTCTTCGACTACGACGCGCTCAACGCCTACTCGATGAAAATGACCCGCGACGCGGAGTACGATCTGGTGACCGAAATGGAATCCAGCCTGCTGGAACTGATGTCCTCCAGCCTGAAACAGCGCCTGACCGCCGAGCCGGTGCGCTTCGTGTATCAGCGCGACATGCCGAACGAAATGGTGGAACTGCTGCGCGGCAAGCTGGGCATCTCCAACTACGATTCGGTGATCGCCGGCGGCCGCTACCACAACTTCAAAGATTTCATCAGCTTCCCGAACGTCGGCAAGGCCAACCTGGTCAACAAGCCGCTGCCGCGCCTGCGCCACATCTGGTTCGACGGTTTCCGCAACGGCTTCGACGCCATTCGCGAAAAAGACGTGCTGCTCTACTATCCGTACCACACCTTCGAGCACGTGCTGGAGCTGCTGCGCCAGGCGTCGTTCGATCCGAGCGTGTTGGCTATCAAGATCAACATCTACCGGGTAGCGAAAGATTCACGCATCATCGAATCGATGATCCACGCCGCGCACAACGGCAAAAAAGTCACGGTGGTGGTCGAGCTGCAGGCGCGCTTCGACGAAGAAGCCAACATTCATTGGGCGAAGCGCCTGACCGAGGCCGGCGTACACGTGATCTTCTCCGCGCCGGGCCTGAAAATCCACGCCAAACTGTTCCTGATTTCACGCCGTGAAGGCGATGAAATTGTGCGCTATGCTCATATCGGCACCGGCAACTTTAACGAAAAAACCGCGCGCATCTACACCGACTATTCGCTGTTGACCGCCGACTCACGCATCACCAACGAGGTGCGTCGGGTGTTCAACTTTATCGAGAACCCCTACCGGCCGGTCACCTTCGACAACCTGATGGTGTCGCCGCAGAACTCGCGCCTGAAGCTGTATGAGCTGATCGACAACGAAATCGCCAACGCCCAGGCCGGGGAACAGGCCGGCATTATGTTGAAAATTAATAATCTGGTGGATAAAGGGCTGGTAGATCGGTTATATACCGCGTCCGGCGCCGGCGTGAAGATCCGCCTGCTGGTGCGGGGCATGTGTTCCCTGATTCCCAACCTGCCGGGGATCAGCGACAATATTCAGGTGATCAGCATCGTCGATCGCTTTTTGGAACACGACCGGGTTTACGTTTTCGACAATAAAGGTGACAAACGGGTGTATCTGTCCTCCGCCGACTGGATGACCCGCAACATAGATTACCGTATCGAAGTGGCGGTATCGCTGCTGGATCCGGCGCTGAAACAGCGCGTTCTGGACATTCTGGAGATCCTGTTCAGCGATACGGTCAAGGCCCGTTATGTGGATAAAGAACTGAGCAACCAGTACGTGCCGCGCGGCAACCGCCGCAAAGTGCGTGCCCAGGTGGCTATTTACGAGTATTTAAAAGCTCTGGAACAACCAGGACAGTAGGCCAGCAACTATGCCGCTAAAAAACACTGCAACGAACAAACCGCAGGAAATCGCCGCCATCGACCTCGGGTCGAACAGTTTCCACATGGTGATCGCCCGCGTCGTCAACGGCGCCTTACAGGTATTGGGCCGTTTAAAACAGCGGGTGCATCTCGCCGACGGATTGGACAGCAACAACGTACTCAGTGAAGAGGCGATAGAACGCGGCCTGGCCTGCCTGGCGCTGTTTGCCGAACGGCTGCAGGGCTTCCCGGCGGATAACGTCACCATCGTCGGGACGCACACCCTGCGTCAGGCGGTGAACGCCGAAGTGTTCCTCAAGCGCGCCGCCAAAGTGATCCCCTACCCGATCGAAATCATCGCCGGTCAGGAAGAGGCGCGTCTGATCTTCATGGGCGTGGAGCACACTCAGCCGGAGAAAGGCCGCAAGCTGGTGATCGACATCGGCGGCGGATCCACCGAGCTGGTGATCGGCGAAGACTTCGAGCCGCTGCTGGCGGAAAGCCGCCGCATGGGCTGCGTCAGCTTCGCCCAGCTGTTCTTCCCGGGCGGCGAGATCAGCAAAAACAACTTCCGCCGCGCGCGGCTGGCGGCGGCGCAAAAATTGGAAACGCTGGCCTGGCAGTACCGCATTCAGGGCTGGCAGTACGCGCTGGGCGCCTCGGGCACCATCAAGGCCGCCCACGAAGTGCTGGTGGCGATGGGGGAAAAAGACGGTCTCATCACCCTGGATCGCCTGGAAATGCTCGCCGAACAGGTGCTGCAGTTCAAAAGCTTCAGTTCGCTGAGCCTGCCGGGGCTGTCGGAGGATCGCCAATCGGTGTTCGTGCCGGGGCTGGCTATCCTGTGCGGCGTGTTCGACGCGCTGGCGATCCGCGATCTGCGCCTGTCCGACGGCGCGCTGCGCGAAGGCGTGCTGTATGAAATGGAAGGCCGCTTCCGCCATCAGGACATCCGCAGCCGCACCGCCAAGAGCCTGGCCGATCACTACAACATCGACCGCGAACAGGCCAAGCGTGTGCTGGAAACCACCGAGCTGCTCTACTCGCAGTGGATGGCGCAAAACACCAAGCTGGCGCATCCGCAGCTGGAAGCGCTGCTAAAATGGGCCGCCATGCTGCACGAGGTGGGGCTGAGCATCAACCACAGCGGCATGCACCGCCATTCGGCCTACATTCTGCAAAACTCCAACCTGCCTGGCTTCAACCAGGAACAGCAGCTGCTGCTGTCGGCGCTGGTGCGTTTCCACCGCAAGGCGATCAAGCTCGAAGAGCTGCCGCGCCTCAACCTGTTCAAGAAGAAGCACTACCTGCCGCTGATCCAGCTGCTGCGTCTGAGCACCCTGCTCAACAACCAGCGTCAGTCGACCACCACGCCGGAAACGCTGCGCCTGACCACCGACGACAACCACTGGACGCTGCGCTTCCCGGCCGGCTACCTGGCGCAGAACAACCTGGTGCAGCTCGATTTCGAGCGCGAACAGGCCTACTGGAACGACGTCGTCGGCTGGAAGCTGCTGATCGAAGAAGAAGGCTCGCAAAACGAACAGCGCTCCGCCTGATCCCCCGCCCCCTGCCAGACAGGGGGTTTTTCTTTCCGCCCTCGCCCCGTCAACCTAAACGAAGCCCTAATACACCGCCCCGCACGCCGGAAAAAAATGGACAACTTTTGTCATCAGCGCCTAAAATCCGCTTACAAATTCTCGAGCGAATAACACAGGACACCGGCATACCGGGTGATATATGCGCAAGAAAACCACCGGACAGATGACGAAGATAGTGTTGTTTATCAGCTTTATCATTTTAGTCGGCCGACTGCTGTACGCCGCCGTGGTGGCGGTGCCTCATCATCAGGAAAAAAAGCAGGCCGCTGCGCAAAACGCCGCCGAAGTCAGCGCGCCGCAACAGGACGCCTCCTCTGAATAACCGCCGCACCCCGGCCGTTTCATAAAAATGACGCCGGCACCCGCTATGCTCTATCTTTTAATGAGCCTGCGTCAGGAACGCCGAGCGCCCGTAAAGGAACACCATGTCAGCCGCAACCCATAACGTCAAAAAAGTCGCTGAATACCGCCAGCGCATTCTCACTCTGCTGTTGAACAATAAGGAGTTGGTCGACGGCATTCTCGGCCGGCCAGGGGATGAACACGCCCTCAGCCAAAGCGAACTGCTGAACCAGACGGCGGAAATCACCGGTCTGTTGGACGATATGCACGCCGCCGACCTGGCGGACCTGCTGGAGGCGCTGCCGCAGGACGAACGTATGGCGCTGTGGCGGCTGGTGGGCAACAGCAAGCGCGGCCAGACGCTGGTGGAGGTCGCCGAACCGGTCTGGGACAGCCTGATCGAGGAAATGAGCGACAAAGACCTGCTCAAAGCGATCAAAACGCTGGACGTCGACGAACAGGCCTACCTGGCGCAATACCTGCCGCGTAACCTGATGGGCCGGTTGCTGACCTCGCTGGAGCCGGAGCAGCGCGCCCAGGTGCGCGAGATGAGCCAGTACGCCAAAGACAGCGTCGGCTGGATGATGGATTTCGAACTGGTGACGGTGCGGCCGGACGTCACGCTCGGCGCGGTGCATCGCTTCTTGCGCATGCGCAAAACCATTCCCGACGCCACCGATAAACTGTTCGTCACCGATCGCAAAAACACCCTGTTGGGCGAGCTGCCACTGACCGCAGTGCTGCTGAACGATCCGGAGATCCCGGTGCGCGAAGTGATGGACAGCGATCCCGCCACCTTTCAGCCCGAAGACAAGGCCGATGAAGCGGCCGGCGCGTTCGAACGTTACGACCTGATCAGCGCCCCGGTGGTTGACGCCAAGGGCAAACTGATGGGCCGCCTGACCATCGAAGAGATCGTCGACGCCGTCAACGAAGAGAGCGACACCAACCTGCGCCGCATGGGCGGTTTGAGCCCGGAAGAAGACGTGTTCGCCCCGGTCAGCAAGGCGGTCAAGACCCGCTGGGCCTGGCTGGCGATCAATCTCTGCACCGCATTCATCGCCTCGCGGGTGATCGGCCTGTTCGAACACACCATTTCCCAGCTGGTGGCGCTGGCGGCGCTGATGCCGATCGTCGCCGGCATCGGCGGCAACACCGGCAACCAGACCATCACCATGATCGTGCGCGCGCTGGCGCTGCACCAGATCGAAGTCGGCAACATCTCGCGCCTGATGCTCAGAGAGCTGGGCGTCGCCATCATCAACGGCGTGGTGTGGGGCGGCATCATGGGCGTCATCACCTGGCTGCTGTACGGCGACGCGGCGATGGGCGGCGTGATGACGCTGGCGATGCTGCTCAATCTGCTGCTGGCGGCGCTGATGGGCGTAGTGATCCCGATGACCATGCTCAAAGTGGGCCGCGATCCGGCGGTCGGCTCCAGCGTGCTCATCACCGCGCTGACCGATACCGGCGGCTTTTTCATCTTCCTCGGCCTCGCCACCCTGTTCCTGCTGTAATACGCGAAAAGCCGGCGCGCGCCGGCTTTTTCGCCATTCTGTCGCCGGGTTTGCGTTAACGCAGTAAAGTCGGCCATCCCGGTAGGTTTTCCTCTCGCGCTGTACTACCCTTTGCCAATAAATCGTCTTAATTCATCCACGTCATGAATCAAATCACTGACAGAGGCCATCGGTAAGGGTGTCTATGGAGATCAGCGCGCCGAACACGTTCGGCACCCACAAAGGCGTCGTGCTGACGCATTCCCTGTTAGTGGCGCTGGCGACGTTTCTGCTCGCCTTGCTGAGCCTGTCGCTGTCCAGCGAAGCCAGCCACTTCACCCCGCTGTGGTTTCCGACCGCCGCCGCTATCGCGGTGCTGTACCGCCACGCCCCGCGCCACTGGGGCCTGCCGCTGTTGGCCAGCGGCCTCGGCATCGTGCTCGCCAGCTTCTTGCTGTTCGGCGTCAGCGCCACGCCCATCAAGCTGGCCGCCATCAACCTGCTGGAAGCGGCGGTTTGCGCCCTGCTGCTGCGCCGCATGCTACACCCGTACGATCCGTTGAACGATCTCGCCAGTTGGCTGCGTTTTGTGGTGTGCGCGGTAATTTTTACCCCGCTGTTCAGCGCGCTGCTGGCCGCCGGCCTGGTGCCCGCGCCAGGCCAGCCTTTTTGGCAGCCGTTCGGTACCTGGTTCATTTCCGAAGCGATAGGGGTGCTGTCGCTGGCGCCGATCGGCCTCTCTTATAATCGTCGCACCCTGACGGCGCTGAACCCGTTTCCATTATTGCTGACGCTGATGGTTACGCTGGCTTTCAGCTTTGTGGCGCTGACCTACCTGCCTTTTCCGTTCACGTTCGTGATTTTGCCGCTGCTGTGGGCAGCCATCGCACTGCCGCGTTTTGAGGCGTTCACCGTTTGCTTCTGCACCCTCTTGCTGATCACCGTGATGATTTCGCTGGGGTTGCTGCATTTCCAGGCTTCCGGCAAGCACCTTGGCGATCTCGGTCTGTACTTGCCGATGCTGCTGATTTTAATCCCGGCGCACGCGATGGCGGTGGTGATGCACGCCTTTCGGGTGGAAAAACAGCACATCGTCGAGAGCGAAAGCCGCTTTCGCAGCGCGCTGGAGTATTCCGCCATCGGCATGGCGCTGGTGTCGCCGCAGGGGAAATGGCTGCAGGTCAATCAGGCGCTGTGCGCGCTGCTCGGCTATACGCCTGAGGCGCTGCATAAGCTGACCTTTCAAGAAATTACGCATCCCGACGATCTCACCGCCGATCTCAGCCAGTTGCACGACCTGCTCGATGGCCATATCAGCAGCTACACCATGGAGAAACGCTACATCCGCAGCGACGGCCAGACCGTCTGGGCGCTGCTGGCGGTCTCGCTGGTGCGCGACGCCGAAGGGCTGCCGCTGTACTTCATCTCGCAGGTGGAGGACATCAGCGATTTGAAGCGCAGCCAGGCGGAAAACAACCGGCTGGTGGAGCGCATTACGCTGGCCAATCAGGTGGGCGGCGTCGGCATCTGGGAATGGGTGATGAGCCAGGAAAACTTCACCTGGGATCAGCGCATGTTCGAACTCTACGATCTCAATCCCGACCAAACGCCGACGCTGGCGCTGTGGCGCACCCTGTTGGTGCCGGAAGATCGCGACCGCACCGATCGCGAGCTGGCCGCGCTGTTGGCCGACCCCAAGCCTTTCGTCATGGAATACCGCATCGTGACCCGCCAGGGCAGCGTGCGCCATATTCGCGGCCAGGGCAACGTGATCCTCGACGATCAGGGCCGGCCGCTGCGCATGATCGGCACCAATATCGACATGACCGAGCTCAAGAGCCTCGCCGAAGCGCTGCACGAGGAGAAAGAGCGTTTGCACATCACCCTCGACGCCATCGGCGAAGGGGTGATCTCCACCGACAGCCACCTGCGCATTACCTTTATGAATCCGGTGGCCGAGCAGATGTGCGGCTGGCCGCTCGATCTGGCGATCGGTATGCCCGTCGCCGGCGTGGTGCGCCTGACCAACGGCAAAGACGGCCCGGAAATCGAAAACCTCACGCAATATCCACGGCAGTGGCCGGCGGATTACGCATTGGTGCTGCACAGCCGCGACGGGCGCTATTTCGACGTGCAGCAGTCTGTCTCACCGCTGAAAACCCTCGACGGTGAAACCATGGGCGCGGTGATGGTGCTGCAGGATGTCACCGCCTCGCGCGAACTGATGAAAAAGCTCAGCTACAGCGCCTCGCACGACGCGCTGACCGGCCTGCCGAACCGCGCCAGCTTCGAGAAGCAGCTGAAAGCGGCAATCGTCGCCGGCGGGGAACCGTCACCGCCGCATTCGCTGGTGTTCCTCGATCTGGATCGGTTCAAGGCGGTGAACGACACCGCCGGCCACGCGGCGGGCGATGCCTTGCTGCGGGACATCGCCCAACTGATGCGGCACCAGCTGCGCAACAGCGACTGCCTGGCCCGGCTGGGCGGCGACGAATTCGGCCTGATCCTGTTCGACTGCCGGCCGGAGCAGGCCAAATCGCTGATGCAACAGGTGGTCAACCAAATCAGCCAGCATCCGTTCTACTGGGAAGGGAAAATTTATCGCGTCGGCGCCAGCGCCGGCATCACGCGCATCGGCGGCGACGCCAAAAGCAGCGAGCTGCTGGCCCAGGCCGACATCGCCTGCTACACCGCCAAGCACCACGGGCGCGGCCAGGTGTATCTGTATGAAGCGCGGCAAAAACAGCTGCTGGAGCGGCAGCATGAATTGCTGAGCCTGCAGGAAGTGCAGACGATCGTCAGCGAGGGGCAGCTGCGGCTGCTGACCCGCGCGGTCGCGCCGCCGGCGACGCCGCTGTCGGCCGCGTTCCACCAGGTGAAGCTGCAGGTGATGGCGCCGGACGATCGGCCGCTGCCGCACGAGGCATTCATCGCCGCCGCGCAGCTGTACGGCCTGATGCCGGACATCGACCGCTGGACGGTGGCGCAGCTGCTGGTGCACTGCGCCGACGACATCAAGCGCAAGGGGCTGTCGCTCGCGTTGCCGCTGGCCACCGACAGCCTGCTGAACACCGACTTCCAGCGCGAGCTGACGGAAAGGGTGCGCGCTTCCTCGCTGCCGCCGCAGACACTGTTGTTCAGCGTCGATGAGGCCGTGGTGCTGGAACACGCCGCGCAGTGCCGGGCGTGTCTTCGCGAACTGCAGCAGCTGGGCTGCCGGCTGATCGTCAATGGCTTCGGGCATAACATCAATGCCTTCGATGAGCTGGGCGATCAGAAAATCGACATCATTCGCGTCGATGAACGCTTTATCACCAACGTGCACTGCAACCAGATGGATGAACTGATGGTCTCGATGCTCAACGGCGCGGCGCATCGGATCAAAGCGCAGACGCTCGCCGGGCCGGCCCACCAGCCGGTGACGCTGCAGGCGCTGCGCGATATCGGCGTCGATCTGGCGGATGGCGATCAGGTAGCGCTGGAGCAGCCGCTGGCGGTGTTGCTCAGCGACGGCTACTTCGGCATTCGCTAACCCCTCCCCCTCACCGGCACCGTCTCGCGGGCGGCGCCGCACTCCCGTTATTCACATTGTGTTAACCCATGCGAGATTAGTGATATAAATAACACCTGAAGCTTAAACGATTAAATAAGATGAAACTCCCATGCGAACATCAGCGTATCCGTTGATTTTCCTCGACATGTGATGGCTCAGGGATAAGGGACTATGGAAAAGAAATGGTTTTCCGCCAGGGAACTGATGGGCAAGGCGGGGTTGCCTTCAACCCCGCAAGGGGTCAATTTGATGGCCCGGCGCGAAGGCTGGCTCAGCCGCCGCCGCAGCGGCGTGCAGGGCAAAGCGCTGGAATACCATATCGACAGCCTGCCGTACGGCGCGCGCAGCCTGTCGGCCTTGCGCGAGGCAGACCCTCCGGGCTACGACGTCAAACGCCAGGATCCGATACGGGTCTGGATCGAGTATTACTACCACCTGACGCCGGCCGAGCGGGAAAAGCTGCTGGCGTTCCTGATGCGCGAGGGCATGAGCCGCCTGCTGCAGCTGATCGAGCCCCCCCGCTAGCCCGAATGCTCAATCCTCCCCTTCCGGCGCCCAGCCGTCGTTGTGCCACAGATGCAGCGTGGCGTAAGAGCGCCACGGGCGCCAACGTTCGGCATAGCGTTCGATCTGGCGCGGCGTCATGCCGGGAAAACGCTGTTTGATCAGGTAGTCGCCGGCCAGAAACACGTCCGGCCAAGACCAGGCGCGCATCGCGATATAGCTGGCGGTCCAGCTGCCGATGCCCGGCAGCGCGGTCAGCTCCCTGATGCCCTGGTCGATATCCAGCACGTTGTCGAGCTGCAGCCGCCCTTCGCCCAGCGCGCGGGCGATCTCGATCAGCGCCGCCGCGCGCTTCAGCTGCACCCCGAGCGGGCGCAGTGCTTCGGGCTGCAGCTGCGCCACCCGTTCGGCGCTGGGGAAAACGTGGGTAATGCCCTCGTGCGGCGCCGCCAGCGGCTCTCCCCAGCGTTCGGCCATCCGCCCGGCGAAGGTCGCCGCCATTTTCACGCTGACCAACTGCCCCAACACCGCCCGCGCCGCCTGCTCGAAGCTGTTCACGCAGCCCGGCAGGCGCAGCCCCGGCGCATCGGCCGCCAGCAAGCCCAGCGCCTCATTGATGCGATCCGGCGCGGCGTCCAGATCAAACAGCAGGCGCACGCGGCGCAGCACCTCCGTCGTCACCAAACTGAGCGCCGGCGCGATCTCGACCCTGACCCGGTTGCGCGCTTCCTCCGGCTGCACGCTGACCCAGCCGCGATGTTCCGTGCCGCCCTGGTTGACGGCGATCGAACGCAGGTAGCGGCGTCCCTCGACCCGCTCCACGCTCTGCACGGCGCGCGCCTGCAGGAAATTCAGCATGCGATCCCAGTCATAGGGCGGCCGATAGCCCAGATGGAACACCAGCCCGCTGGCGGCGGCCCGCTCACCGCGCGCGCCGCCGCTGCGCAGCGCAGACGGGATCAGGCGATAGCGCGCCTTGAACAGCTCGTTGAAACGCCGCAGGCTGCCGAAACCGGCGGCGAACGCCACCTCGCTGAGCGGCAGATCGGTGTCCGCCAGCAGGCGTTTGGCCTGCAGCAACCGGTGCGACTGCGCGTAATCGATCGGCGAAGCGCCAAACTGTTCGGCGAAGATGCGCCGCAGGTGGCGATCGGAAATGCCGAGCCGCGCCGCCAGCGCTTCGCAGCTGTGTTCGGACAGATAGCCCTGCTCGATGAGCTGCACCGCCACCTGCGCATAGCGATTGCCCAGATCGATCAGCGCCAGGCCGGGCGCCAGCTCCGGCCGGCATTTAAGGCAGGGGCGAAAGCCCGCCAGCTCGGCCGCCGCCGCGCTCGGATAGAAGGTGCAGTTTTCCAGCTTCGGCGTGCGGGCGCTGCACACCGGGCGGCAATAGATGCCGGTGGAAGAGACGCCGACGAAAAAGCGGCCGTCGAATTTGCGGTCACGCGCGCGCAGCGCGTCGTACAACGCTTGCTGTTGAGTATTCATGGCAACGCTCGGGTTCGGTTTTTTCTGCATTATGGGGCTCGCCTGGCGCGCTGACGTGCGGAATTCGGACATTAAGTTAAGCATGCCGATGCCGCGCCCGCTAAATTTTTCGACACTCGCGCATCGGCGCATTGCCCGCCGGCCCCGTCTCGGGTAAAGTCGCCCCCCTTCATTGGCATGGGGACAAAAAAGAGATGTTTATTGGATTCGATTACGGGACAGCCAACTGTTCCGTCGCGGTGATGCGCGACCACGGCCCCGAGCTGCTGACGCTGGAAAACAACGAACCGTATCTGCCTTCGATGCTGTGCGCGCCGACCCGCGAAGCGGTGAGCGAATGCCTGCACCGCCATTGGCAGGTGCCGACCGGCAGCGAAGAAAACCAGCAGCTGCTGCGCCGCGCCATCAGTTACAACCGCGAAGAGGACATTCCGGTCAACGGCGACAGCGTGTTGTTCGGTCTGCAGGCGCTGGCGCACTACATGGAAGATCCGGAAGAGGTGTACTTCGTGCGCTCGCCGAAATCCTTCCTCGGCGCCAACGGCCTGAAGCCGCAGCAGATCGCGCTGTTCGAAGACCTGGTGTGCGCCATGATGTTCCACATCAAACGCCAGGCGGAAAACGTGCTGCAGACCGGTATCGAGCAGGCGGTGATCGGCCGGCCGATCAACTTCCAGGGCATCGGCGGTGAAGAGGCCAACCGGCAGGCGCAGGGCATTTTGCAGCGCGCCGCCGAACGCGCCGGTTTCAAAGCCATTGAATTCCAGTTCGAGCCGGTGGCGGCGGGGCTGGACTTCGAGGCGACACTGAGCGAAGAGCAAACCGTGCTGGTGGTGGACATCGGCGGCGGCACCACCGACTGCTCGGTGCTGCTGATGGGGCCACAGTGGCGCGACCGCGCCGATCGCCAGCAAAGCCTGCTGGGGCACAGCGGCTGCCGGGTCGGCGGTAACGATCTGGACATCATGCTGGCCTTCAAACAGCTGATGCCGCTGTTCGGCCTGGGCGGCGAAACCGCGAAAGGCATCGCCCTGCCGGCGCTGCCTTACTGGAACGCGGTGGCGACCAACGACGTGCCGGCGCAAAACGATTTCTACAGCGCCGCCAACGGCCGCGTGCTGCGCGATCTGATCCTCGACGCGGCGGAGCCGGAAAAGGTCAAACGCCTGCTGAAAGTGTACCAGCAGCGCCTGAGCTACCGACTGGTGCGCGCGGCCGAAGAGAGTAAGATAGCCCTGTCCGGCCAAACCGCCATCAGCGCGCCGCTCGGCTTCGTGCAGGCCGATCTGGCGGAGAGCATCAGCCAGGCTCAGCTCGCCGACGCCATCTCGCAGCCGTTGATGCGCATCCAGGAACAGGTCAGCGCCGCGCTGGCCAGCAGCCAGACCGCGCCGCAGGTGATCTACCTGACCGGCGGCAGCGCGCGCTCCCCCCTGCTGCGCGCCGCGCTGCAACAG
This sequence comes from Serratia sp. MF1(2023), assembly GCF_030954545.1. Taxonomy (NCBI): domain Bacteria; kingdom Pseudomonadati; phylum Pseudomonadota; class Gammaproteobacteria; order Enterobacterales; family Yersiniaceae; genus Serratia; species Serratia sp. MF1(2023). Next base: position 70,458 of record NZ_JAVHUX010000045.1, read on the forward strand.
CAGCTGCCTGGCATTCCGATCGTCGGCGGCAACGACTTCGGCTCGGTCACCGCCGGGCTGGCGCGCTGGGCGCAAACGCTGTTCCGTTGACGGCCCAAGGGCGCGGCTCGCCGCGCCCTTGCTCATTGGAGGCTATGCATCATGTCAACCATCCTTACCCTCGACAGCGCCAGGCTGCGGCTGCGCCCCTGGCGCGACGAAGATCTGCCGGCCTTCGCTGCGCTTAACGCCGATCCGCAGGTGATGCGCTATTTCCCGGCGACGATGACGGCCGAGGAAAGCCGCGCGCAGGCCGAACGCATCCGCGCCTTCATGCAACAACATGGCTGGGGGCTGTGGGCGGTGGAAGTGAAAGACGGCGCGCCCTTTATCGGGTTTGTCGGGCTGGCGCGGCCGAGCGACGATCTGCCCTGTTCCCCCTGCGTGGAGATTGGCTGGCGGCTGGCGGCGGCCCATTGGGGCAACGGCTACGCCGCTGAAGCGGCACGCGCGGCGCTGGCGTGCGCCTTCGACACGCTTCACTTGCCGGAAGTGGTGTCCTTCACCGCCGAAAACAACCAACCGTCGCGCCGGGTGATGACGCGCATCGGCATGCAATTTGACGGCGAAACCTTCCTGCACCCACGCCTGCCGGCGGGCCATCCGCTGCAAAAGCACGTCTTGTACCGGCTGAACCGGCAAACGTGGCGCGAACGCCACGGCGATTAATACAGCGTATCCTTCAGCCGCTGCGGCAGCGCCTGGTCGTACTCCTCACCGTCGAAGCGCGTTTGGCTCACCGTGGCCAAGATATGGCCGGGGCTGGGCAGCGCCGAACGTTCGAGGCGGCTGCCCTCTTCCCAGAGTCCCGAACGCAAGATCGCCCGGCTGCACTGGAAGAACACCGCCTCCACCCGAATGCGCAGCACCGAACGCGGCAGCTGATTGCGGTGGGCGAAGCGCTGCAGCACCGCCGGCGCCACCACGATCTCCGCCCGCCCGTTAATCCGCAGCGTTTCGCCGATGCCGGGGATCAGCAGCAGCAGCGCCACCCGGTTGTCGTGCAGGATATTGCGCAGGCTGTCGATGCGGTTATTGCCGCGCCGATCCGGCAGCAGCAGGGTTTTCTCGTCTTCGATATGGATAAAACCGGCCGGATCGCCGCGCGGGGAGACATCCATGCCGTCCGGCCCGACCGTCGAGAGGGCGGCAAACGGCGCCGCCTCGATAAACGGGCGGTACGCCGGGTGGATATAGCTGACTTCTTTAAACACCGAGGGCGCGGCGGGTTTGCCGTACAGCTGTTCCAGCGTCGCGAGGTCGTTGATGGTATCGCCAGACATTGCAGTTTCCTGAATAAGTCATATTGACCCCTTCAGCATAGAGCAAAATCGCCGGCGGCTCTTACTCGGCGCTGGCGTGGTTCAGCGTCTGAATGTCGTCCGCATCCAGCGTCAGGCGGGTGGCGCTGACCAACTCATCCAACTGCGGCAACGAGGTGGCGCTGACGATCGGCGCGGTGATGCTCGGGCGCGCAATCAGCCAGGCCAGCGAGACCTGCGCCGGGGAGCTGCCGTGCTTGCCCGCCACCTGATCCAACGCCGCCAGAATGCGGAAACCGCGCGGGTTAAGGTAGCGTTCGACGATGCGATCGCCGCGCTGGCTTTTGCCCTCGTCCGCTTTGCTGCGGTATTTGCCGGTCAGGAAGCCGCTGGCCAGCGCGAAGAAGTTGATCACCCCGAGGCCATGGCGCTGCGCCACGCCTTCCAGCTCGGCCTCATACCCTTCGCGCGCATACAGGTTATATTCCGGCTGCAGGGTTTCGTAGCGCGCCAGCCCGTTGCTTTCGCTCACCCGCAGCGCTTCTTCAAGGCGATCCGCCTGATAATTGGAGGCGCCGATCGCCCGCACCTTGCCGGCCTTGATCAGCGCATCGAACGCCGCCAGCGTCTCTTCCAACGGCGTATCGCGGTCATCGTCGTGCGACTGGTAGAGATCGATATAATCGGTTTGCAGGCGGCGCAGCGAGTCCTCCACCGCCTGCTGAATATAGCGCGGCGACAGCCCCTGTTTGCCTTCCCCCATCGGTTTGCCCACCTTGGTGGCGATGATCACCTGGTCGCGCTTGCCGCTCTTCTTGAGCCATTCGCCGATGACGGTTTCCGATTCGCCGCCCCGGTTGCCCGGCACCCAGCTGGAATAGACATCGGCGGTATCGATAAAGTTGAGCTGATTGTCCACCAGCGCATCCAGCAGGCTGAAAGAGGTCGCTTGATCCGCCGTCCAGCCGAACACGTTGCCGCCGAAGGTTAACGCCGGCACCTGAATGCCCGAACGGCCCAGTTGTTTCTTGCTCATCACAAAGGCTCCATGGGTTAAATGATTTGCCTGTTAATTATTAGCGCCAAATGCAGGAAATCGTTAAAACGCATTGGCTATAAGCCGGAATAAATCACTTATAAACATAGCACGCTCAAATCACCCACTTATTAGGACAATGCTGACGGTTCCTCCATATTTCCTTCATTTTTATGCCGTCTTCGCTGGCTAAACTAGTATCCTGTAAGGAGTGTCATTTTTGTGGCAATGAGTGCCCGCGTCCCTGCCTTTTGGAGAGAATTTTCACCACCATGAATGCAAAACCCCAACGTCGTTCCCTGCTGCTGCGCCTGCTGGTTGCGGCGATTGCGATCATCGTCGCCGTTCTGGCCTGGCGCCATTTCAGCGCCGCCCAACCGGCCACCGGGACGACGCCGGGCGCGCACCAGGCCGCCGGTAAAACGGGAGCGGGCCGCGCGGCGGGCGGCAGACGCGGCGCGCCGATGTCGCCGGTGCAGGCGGCGACCGCCACCCGCCAGACGGTGCCGCGCTATCTTTCCGGCTTGGGCACCGCCACCGCCGCCAATACCGTGACCGTCACCAGCCGGGTCGATGGCCAGCTGATGGCGATCCACTTTACCGAAGGCCAGCAGGTCAAAGCCGGCGATCTGCTGGCGGAAATCGATCCCCGGCCGTTCCAGGTTCAGTTGACCCAGGCTCAGGGGCAGTTAGCAAAAGATCAGGCCACGCTGGCCAACGCCCGGCGCGATCTGGCGCGCTATCAGCAGCTGGTGAAAACCAATCTGGTTTCCCGTCAGGAGCTGGATACGCAAGCCTCGCTGGTGCAGCAGACCGAAGGCGCGATCAAGGCCGATCAGGGCGCGGTCGACAGCGCCAAACTGCAGATCACCTACAGCCGCATCACCGCGCCAATCGACGGCCGCGTCGGCCTGAAACTGGTCGACGTCGGCAACTATGTCACCAGCGGCAGCACCACCGGTCTGGTGGTGATCACGCAGACGCACCCGATCGACGTGGTGTTCACGCTGCCCGAAGGCAACATCGCCGATCTGCTCAAGGCGCAAAAAGCCGGGCCGGTGAGCGTCGAAGCCTGGGATCGCACCAACCAGAACAAGCTGACGACCGGTTCGCTGCTGAGCCTGGACAACCAAATTGATACCGCCACCGGCACCATCAAGCTGAAAGCGCGCTTCACCAACGAAGATGACGCGCTGTTCCCCAACCAGTTCGTCAACGCGCGGCTGCAGGTGGATACCCTGCACGATGCGGTGGTGATCCCGACCGCCGCGCTGCAGATGGGCAACGAGGGCAACTTCGTCTGGACTCTCGGCGAAGACAACAGGGTCAGCAAACACCGGGTCACCGCCGGCGTGCAGGACAGCCGGCAGGTGGTGATCAGCGCCGGCCTCAACGCCGGCGATCGGGTGGTGACCGACGGCATCGATCGCCTGACCGAAGGCATGCAGGTGGAAGTGCTCGCGCCGAGCGAAGCGCCGGCGGCGGCCAACGCCAAGCGCGAACCTGACGTTCAGAGGAAGCCCTGATGCAGGTGATGCCTCCCAACTCCGGCGGCGGTCCGTCCCGCCTGTTTATTCTGCGTCCGGTCGCCACCACGCTGCTGATGGTGGCGATATTGCTGGCGGGGATTATCGGCTATCGCGCGCTGCCGGTGTCCGCCCTGCCGGAGGTGGATTACCCCACCATCCAGGTGGTGACGCTGTATCCCGGTGCCAGCCCGGACGTGGTGACCTCCGCCATTACCGCGCCGTTGGAACGCCAGTTCGGCCAGATGTCCGGCCTCAAACAAATGGCGTCGCAAAGCTCCGGCGGCGCCTCGGTGGTCACGCTGCAGTTCCAGCTGGCGCTGCCGCTCGACGTCGCGGAGCAGGAAGTGCAGGCGGCGATCAACTCCGCCACCAACCTGCTGCCGACCGATCTGCCCTACCCGCCGATCTACAGCAAGGTTAACCCGGCCGATCCGCCGATCCTGACGCTGGCCGTGACCTCCACCGCCATGCCGATGACGCAGGTGGAAGACATGGTGGAAACCCGCGTGGCGCAAAAAATTTCTCAGGTGACCGGCGTCGGCCTGGTGACGCTGGCCGGCGGCCAACGCCCGGCGGTGCGCGTAAAATTGAACGCCGCGGCGGTCGCCGCCTATGGTCTGAACAGTGAAACCATCCGCGCCGCCATCAGCAACGCCAACGTCAACTCGGCGAAAGGCAGCCTGGACGGCCCGACCCGCTCGGTCACCCTGTCCGCCAACGACCAAATGAAATCCGCCGACGACTATCGCCAGCTGATCGTCGCCTATCAGAACGGCGCGGCGATCCGCCTGCAGGATATCGCCACCATCGAACAAGGGGCGGAAAACACCCGGCTGGCGGCCTGGGCCAACAAGCAACAGGCGATCGTGCTGAACATTCAGCGCCAGCCCGGCGTCAACGTCATCACCACCGCCGACAGCATCCGCGAAATGCTGCCGACGCTGATTAAAAGCCTGCCCAAGTCGGTCGACGTCAAGGTGCTGACCGATCGCACCACCACCATCCGCGCCTCGGTCAGCGACGTGCAGTTCGAGCTGCTGCTGGCGATCGCGCTGGTGGTGATGGTGATCTACGTGTTCCTGCGCAACGTGCCGGCGACCATTATCCCCAGCGTGGCGGTGCCGCTGTCGCTGGTCGGCACCTTCGCCGCCATGTACTTCCTCGGCTTCTCCATCAACAACCTGACGCTGATGGCGCTGACCATCGCCACCGGCTTCGTGGTGGACGACGCCATCGTGGTGATCGAGAACATCTCGCGCTACATCGAGAAAGGGGAAAAACCGCTCGACGCCGCGCTGAAAGGCGCCGGCGAGATCGGCTTCACCATCATCTCGCTGACCTTCTCGCTGGTGGCGGTGCTGATCCCGCTGCTGTTCATGGGCGACATCGTCGGCCGCCTGTTCCGCGAGTTCGCCGTCACGCTGGCGGTAGCGATTTTGATCTCCGCCGTGGTGTCGCTGACGCTGACGCCGATGATGTGCGCGCGCATGCTCAGCCACGAATCGCTGCGCAAGCAGAACCGGTTTTCCGCCGCCTCCGAGCGCTTTTTCGACCGGGTGATCGCGCGATACGGCCAGTGGCTGAAAACGGTGCTTAACCATCCCTGGCTGACGCTCGGCGTGGCCGTCGGCACCCTGGCGCTGACGGTATTGCTGTACCTGCTGATCCCGAAAGGCTTCTTCCCGGTGCAGGACAACGGCATCATTCAGGGCACGCTGGAAGCGCCGCAGAGCGTCTCGTTCAGCAATATGGCCGAGCGCCAGCAGCAGGTCGCGGCGCAGATCCTCAAAGATCCGGCGGTGGAAAGCCTGACCTCGTTCGTCGGCGTCGACGGCAGCAACGCCACGCTCAACAGCGGCCGGCTGCAGATCAATCTGAAGCCGCTGAGCGAACGCAGCGAGCGCATTCCGGCGATCATCAGCCGCCTGCAGCAGCAGACGGCGCAGTTCCCCGGCGTGAAGCTGTATCTGCAGCCGGTGCAGGATCTGACCATCGATACCCAGGTCAGCCGCACCCAGTACCAGTTCACCCTGCAGGCGATGTCGCTGGACGATCTCAGCCTGTGGGTGCCGCAGCTGATGGATGAGCTGAAGCAAACCCCGCAGCTGGCGGACGTCACCAGCGACTGGCAGGATCAGGGGCTGGTGGCCTACGTCAACGTCGATCGCGATTCGGCCTCCCGCCTCGGCGTCACCATGAGCGACGTGGACAATGCGCTGTACAACGCGTTCGGCCAGCGCCTGATCTCCACCATCTACACCCAGGCCAACCAATACCGCGTGGTGCTGGAGCACGACGTCAGCGCGACGCCGGGGCTGGCGGCGCTCAATGAGATCCGTCTGAGCGGCAACGACGGCGCCGTGGTGCCGCTGAGCGCCATCGCCAAAATCGAAGAGCGCTTCGGCCCGCTGTCGGTCAACCATCTCGACCAGTTCCCGTCGGCCACCGTTTCGTTCAACGTCGCCGACGGCTACTCGCTCGGCGAGGCGGTCGACGCGGTCACCCAGGCGGAAGAAAATCTCAACATGCCGAGGGACATCACCACCCAATTCCAGGGGGCGACCCTGGCCTTCCAGGCGGCGCTCGGCAGCACGCTGTGGCTGATTTTAGCGGCGGTGGTGGCGATGTACATCGTGCTGGGCGTGCTGTATGAAAGCTTCATTCATCCGGTCACCATCCTCTCCACCCTGCCGACCGCCGGGGTCGGCGCGCTGCTCGCGCTGATGATGGCCGGCAGCGAGCTGGACGTGATCGCCATCATCGGCATCATCCTGCTGATCGGCATCGTGAAGAAGAACGCCATCATGATGATCGACTTCGCGCTGGCGGCGGAACGCGAACAGGGCTTATCGCCGCGCGACGCCATCTATCAGGCCTGCCTGCTGCGTTTTAGGCCGATCCTGATGACCACGCTGGCGGCCTTGCTCGGCGCACTGCCGCTGATGCTGAGCACCGGTGTCGGCGCGGAGCTGCGGCATCCGCTCGGCGTCTGTATGGTCGGCGGTTTGATCATGAGCCAGATCCTGACGCTGTTCACCACGCCGGTGATCTACCTGCTGTTTGACAAACTGGCGCGCAACACGCATCGCCAGCCGGATACGCAGGAGCTACAGTGAAATTCTTCGCCCTGTTCATTCACCGGCCGGTGGCCACCACCCTGCTGACGCTGGCCATCGCCATCAGCGGCGCGATCGGTTTTCGCCTGCTGCCGGTGTCGCCGCTGCCGCAGGTGGACTTTCCGGTGATTTCGATCAGCGCGTCGCTGCCGGGCGCCTCGCCGGAAACCATGGCGTCCTCGGTGGCGACGCCGCTGGAGCGCGCGCTGGGCTGCATCGCCGGGGTTAACGAAATGACCTCGATGAGCTCGCTCGGCAGTACCCGGGTCATTTTGCAGTTCGATCTCGATCGCGACATCAACGGCGCCGCGCGCGACGTGCAGGCGGCGATCAACGCCGCGCAAAGCCTGCTGCCGACCGGCATGCCGAGCCGCCCCAGCTACCGCAAGGTCAACCCTTCCGACGCGCCGATCATGATCCTGACGCTGACCTCGGACACCTACAGCCAGGGGCAGCTTTACGATTTCGCCTCCACCCAGCTGGCTCAGAAGATCAGCCAGACCGAGGGCGTCGGCGACGTTTCCGTGGGCGGTAGCTCACTGCCGGCGGTGCGGGTGGAGCTGAACCCTTCGGCGCTGTTCAATCAGGGCGTGTCGCTGGACACCGTACGGCAGGCCATCGCCAACGCCAACGTGCGCCGCCCGCAGGGCGCCGTGGAAAACCCGCAGCAGCGCTGGCAGATCCAGGCCAACGACGCGCTGAAAACCGCCGAGGCCTACCGTCCGCTGATCGTTCATTACAACAACGGCTCGGCGGTGCGTTTGGCCGACGTGGCCGAGGTCAACGACTCGGTGCAAGACGTGCGCAACGCCGGGATGACCGACGCCAAACCGGCGATCATTCTGGCCATCAGCCGCGCGCCGGACGCCAACATCATCGAAACCGTCGATCGCATTCGCGCCGAGCTGCCCGCCCTGCAGGAGAATATCCCGGCCTCGATTAAACTCAGCGTCGCGCAGGATCGTTCGCCGACCATTCGCGCGTCGCTGGCCGAGGTGGAACAGTCGCTGGCGATCGCCATCGGGTTGGTGATCCTGGTGGTGTTCATCTTCCTGCGCTCCGGGCGCGCCACGCTGATCCCGGCGGTCGCCGTGCCGGTGTCGCTGATCGGCTCGTTCGCCGCCATGTATCTGTGCGGGTTCAGCCTCAACAACCTGTCGCTGATGGCGCTGACCATCGCCACCGGCTTTGTGGTGGACGACGCCATCGTGGTGCTGGAAAACATTTCCCGCCACGTCGAGGCCGGCATGAAACCGATCAACGCCGCGCTGCTGGGCGCGCGGGAAGTCGGTTTCACCGTGCTGTCGATGAGCGTTTCGCTGGTGGCGGTGTTTATCCCGCTGCTGTTGATGGAAGGCCTGCCGGGGCGCCTGTTCCGCGAGTTCGCCGTCACCCTGTCGGTATCGATCGGGCTGTCGCTCATCGTCTCGCTGACGCTCACGCCGATGATGTGCGCCTACCTGCTGCGCCACCAGCCGCCGCGTTCGCAGCGGCGGGCGCGCGGCTTCGGCAAAATGCTGCTGGCGCTGCAGCAGGGCTACGGACGCTCGCTGAACTGGGTGCTCGGCCACTCGCGCTGGGTGCTGGCGGTGTTCCTCGCCACCCTTGCGCTCAACGTCTGGCTGTATATCAGCATCCCGAAAACCTTCTTTCCGGAACAGGATACCGGGCGCCTGATGGGCTTTATCCAGGCCGACCAAAGCATTTCGTTCCAGGCGATGCGCGGCAAACTGGAAGACTTCATGAAAATCGTGCGCGAAGATCCGGACGTGGAAAACGTCACCGGTTTTACCGGCGGCTCGCGCACCAACAGCGGTTCGATGTTCATCTCACTGAAACCCCTGTCGGTACGCAGCGACGACGCGCAGAAAGTGATCGCCCGCCTGCGCGCTCGCCTGGCCAAAGAACCGGGCGCCAGCCTGTTTCTGATGGCGGTGCAGGATATCCGCGTCGGCGGCCGGCAGGCCAACGCCAGCTACCAATACACGCTGCTGGCGGACGATCTCGCCGCGCTGCGCGAATGGGAGCCGAAGATCCGCACCGCGCTGGCCGCATTGCCCGAGCTGGCGGACGTCAACTCGGATCAGCAGGATAAAGGCTCGGAGATGGATCTGGTCTACGATCGCGAAACCATGGCGCGCCTCGGCATTTCGGTGTCCGACGCCAACAACCTGCTGAACAACGCCTTCGGCCAGCGGCAGATTTCGACCATCTATCAACCGCTCAACCAATACAAAGTCGTGATGGAAGTGGCGCCGCCCTACACCCAGGACGTGAGCTCGCTGGACAAAATGTTCATCATCAACAGCGAAGGCAAGGCGATTCCGCTCTCCTACTTCGCCAGTTGGCGGCCGGCCAACGCGCCGCTGTCGGTCAACCATCAGGGGCTGTCCGCCGCCTCGACCATCTCCTTTAACCTGCCGGACGGCGGCAGCCTGTCGGACGCCACCGCCGCGGTAGAGCGCACCATGACTCAGCTCGGCGTGCCGTCTACGGTACGCGGCGCGTTCTCGGGCACCGCCCAGGTATTCCAGGACACCCTGAAGTCGCAGCTGATCCTGATCCTGGCGGCTATCGCCACGGTATATATCGTGCTCGGCGTACTGTATGAGAGCTATATCCATCCGCTGACCATCCTTTCCACGCTGCCTTCCGCCGGCGTGGGCGCGCTGCTGGCGCTCGAGCTGTTCGGCGCGCCGTTCAGCCTGATCGCGCTGATCGGCATCATGCTGCTGATCGGCATCGTGAAGAAAAACGCCATCATGATGGTCGACTTCGCGCTCGAGGCGCAGCGCAACGGCGGCATCAGCGCCCGCGAGGCGATTTTCCAGGCCAGCCTGCTGCGTTTCCGGCCGATCATGATGACCACGCTGGCGGCGTTGTTCGGCGCGCTGCCGCTGGTGCTGACCAGCGGCGACGGCGCGGAGCTGCGCCAGCCGCTCGGCATCACCATCGCCGGCGGCCTGGTGATGAGCCAACTGCTGACGCTGTACACCACCCCGGTGGTCTATCTTTACTTCGACCGCCTACAGGCGAAGTTCCGCCGCAACAAGCAACTGGCCCCGCTGCCGCATTAATGGCCGACCGATGCTGATGAAACACGCCGCCACGGTACGCTGGCAACTCTGGATAGTGGCATTCGGCTTCTTTATGCAGACGCTGGATACCACTATCGTCAACACCGCCCTGCCCTCGATGGCCGCCAGCCTGGGGGAGAACCCGCTGCGCATGCAGTCGGTGATCGTCTCCTATGTGCTGACGGTGGCGGTGACGCTGCCGGCCAGCGGTTGGCTGGCGGGCAAGGTCGGCGTACAGCGGGTGTTTTTCAGCGCCATCCTGCTGTTCACCCTCGGCTCCCTCCTCTGCGCCCGTTCGGAAACCCTGAACGAGCTGATCGCCTCGCGCGTGCTTCAGGGCATCGGCGGCGCGATGATGGTGCCGGTCGGGCGCCTGACGGTGATGAAGATCGTGCCGCACGAGCAGTACATGGCGGCGATGACCTTCGTGACGCTGCCGGGGCAAATCGGCCCGCTGATGGGACCGGCGCTGGGTGGCTTCCTGGTGCAATACGCCAGCTGGCATTGGATTTTCCTGATCAACATTCCGGTGGGCATCGTTGGCGCCATCGCCACGCTGTTGCTGATGCCCAACTACCAAATGCAGACCCGCCGCTTCGATCTCAGCGGCTTTATCCTGCTGGCGATCGGCATGGCGTCGCTGACGCTGGCGCTCGACGGCCACAAGGGCATGGGGCTGTCCGGCGGCGCCATCGCCGGCCTGGTGGCGCTGGGCGTGGCGGCGCTGTTGGGGTATGTTTGGCATGCCTACGGCAATAGCCGCGCCCTGTTCTCGCTGCGGCTGCTGCGCACCCCGACTTACAAGATCGGGCTGCTGGCCAGCCTGCTGGGGCGCATCGGTAGCGGCATGCTGCCGTTCATGACGCCGCTGTTTCTGCAGGTCGGCATGGGCTTCAGCCCATTCCACGCCGGGCTGATGATGATCCCGATGATCATCGGCAGCATGGGCATGAAGCGCATCGTGGTGCAGGTGGTCAACCGCTTCGGCTACCGTAACGTGCTGGTGGCCGCCACGCTGCTGCTGGCGCTGGTCAGCTTGAGCTTCCTGCTGGCGGCGATGCTCGGCTGGCTGTGGCTGCTGCCGGTAGTGCTGTTCTTCCAGGGGATGGTCAACTCGCTGCGCTTCTCGGCGATGAACACCCTGACGCTGAAAGATCTGCCTGACAGGCTGGCCAGCAGCGGAAACAGCCTGTTATCGATGGTCATGCAGCTGTCGATGAGCCTTGGCGTCAGCGTCGCCGGCATCTTGATCGGCAGCTTCGCCCATCATCAGGTGGTGGCCGATAGCCCGGCCATTCACAGCGCATTTATTTACAGCTACTGCTGTATGGCGTTGATTATCGCTCTGCCCGCGCTGGCCTTCGCGCGCGTGCCGGCCGATAGCGCGCCCAACCGCACGCTGACCAAAGAGCCGGGTACCGGCTCAACGAGGTTGCAATGAGGATAGGCATTACCGGGAAACTGTTCCTGGCCATTTTCGCTACCTGCATGCTGGTGTTGATCACCATGCATTGGGGGGTGCGCGTCAGCTTTGAGCGCGGATTTATCGATTACATCAAGAGCAGCAACGAGCAACGCATCAACATGCTGAGCGAAGCGCTGGAGGAACAGTACAGCCACCATGGCAACTGGATATTCCTGCGCAACAACGATCAGGTGGTCTACCAAATCATGCGTTCGTTCGAGCAGAACAGCGACAGCAGCCACAATCTGCCGCCCAAGGGTTGGCGCACCCAGTTTTGGGTGGTGGACAGCCAGTTCAATCGTTTGGTCGGGCATTCTGGCCCCCTGCCGAAAGAGGGGCCGCGCCACCCGATCCGCTACAACAACCAGATCGTCGGCTGGGTGCTCACCACCCCGGTCGAGCGCCTGACGCGCAATACCGACATCAACTTCGATCGCCAGCAGCGGCGCACCAGTTGGATTATCGTCGCGCTCTCCACCCTGCTGGCGGCGGCGGTGACCTGGCTGCTGTCGCGCGGCATGCTGGCCCCGGTCAAGCGTCTGGTGGCGGGCACCCACCGCCTGGCGGCGGGCGATTTCACCACCCGCGTGGCGGTCAGCAGCCAGGATGAACTGGGTCGGCTGGCGCACGACTTCAACCAGCTGGCCACCTCGTTGGAAAAAAACGAGCAGATGCGCCGCGCCTTTATGGCCGACGTATCGCACGAGCTGCGCACGCCGCTGGCGGTGCTGCGCGGCGAACTGGAAGCGCTGCAGGACGGCGTGCGCCAGCCGACGCCGGCGTCGCTCAGTTCGCTGCAGGCCGAGGTATCCACCTTGACCAAACTGGTCGACGATCTGCACCAGCTGTCGCTCTCCGATCTCGGCGCGCTGGCCTATCGCAAATCGTCGGTGGACTGCGTGCACCTGCTGCAGATCGCCGTCGCCGCCTTTCGCGAACGCTTCCGCGCCAAAGGGCTGGAGATCGTCACCCATCTGCCGCCCCAGGCGCCGCTGTTCGGCGATCCCGATCGCCTGAACCAGCTGTTCAATAACCTGCTGGAAAACAGCCTGCGTTACACCGACGCCGGCGGCCGGCTGGAGATCGGCGCCGAGCTGCAGCCGGGGCGGCTGCTTCTCTACTGGCAGGACAGCGCACCGGGCATCAGCGATCAGCAACTGACGCGCATTTTCGAACGTTTCTACCGGGCGGAAGGTTCACGCAACCGCGCCAGCGGCGGTTCCGGGCTGGGGCTGGCGATCTGCCACAACATCGTGGAAGCGCACGACGGGAAAATCCGCGCCGAGCATTCGCCTTTAGGCGGCGTGCGCATTACAGTAGAATTTGCTACCCCGATAAAAAATAAGGCGCCCTGATGGACATTCAGAATCAACCCGTGCAGATCATGATTGTTGAAGATGAGCCCAAGCTGGGCCAGCTGCTGGTGGATTATCTGCAGGCGGCGGGCTACGCCACCCGCTGGCTGACCAACGGCAACGAGGTGGTGCCGACCGTGCACCAGCATCCGCCGGCGCTGATCTTGCTCGACCTGATGCTGCCGGGCGCCGACGGGCTGACGGTGTGCCGCGAGCTGCGCCGCTTCAGCGACGTTCCGATCGTGATGGTGACGGCGAAAATCGAAGAGATCGACCGCCTGTTGGGGCTGGAGATCGGCGCCGACGATTACATCTGCAAACCCTACAGCCCGCGCGAAGTGGTGGCGCGGGTGAAAACCATCCTGCGCCGCAGCTATCGGCCGCAGGAGAGCGCGCGGGAAGATGACCTGCTGCACATCGATGAACCGCGCTTCCAGGCCAGCTATCAGGGGCAGTTGCTGGATCTGACGCCGGCGGAATTCCGCCTGCTGAAAACGCTGGCCAGCCAGCCGGGCAACGTATTTTCTCGCGAGCAGCTGCTGAACAACCTGTACGACGACTACCGGGTGGTCACCGACCGCACCATCGACAGCCACATCAAAAACCTGCGCCGCAAGCTGGAACTGATCGACGGGGAAAAATCCTTTATCCGCTCGGTATACGGCGTGGGCTACCGCTGGGAAGCCGAGCCCTGCCGGCTGGTTAATGGGGTTTAGGGGGAAATCAGCGCGTCCAGTCTTCAACCGCCAACCCGGGCACCATGGCGAATGCGCGATCGTTGGTCACCAGCGTCGCGCCACGGCTCTGCGCGTGCGCGGCGATCAGTTGATCCAGCGCGCCCATGATTTTGCCTTTTTTCTCCATGTTCGCGCGCATTTCACCGTAGCAGCGGGCGGCCTCGCTATCCCATGCATAGACCGTCACCGCGGCAAGAAAGGCCTCGACCATGCTTTGCAACGCCTTGTTCCGCCGTTTAGCCACACCGTAAAGCAGTTCCGCCTCCGTGACGCTGGAAATACATACGGCAGAAGGCGGGAGCTTTTCCATGACGTTAAGCACCTGCGGATGCTGCCGAAACAAGTGGCTGACGGTGTTGGTATCAAACATGTACATCGCCTACTCTTCCTCTGAGAATGGATCGCGGTCTGCAACCCCTTGCTGACGATCTTCCGCGCCAAGAAACTCTTGCGGCACCAGCGTTTGGGCGATAATGCTCAGCAGCGGTGCCCAGCTGTCCGGCTTTGCCGGATATTTGGATAAAATCACGTTGCCCTCCCGATCGCGACGGATATAGACACGATCCGTATCAAATTCAAATTCCACCGGTAACCTCACCGCCTGATTTCTGCCGTTTTTAAACAGCTTTGCGATTCTTTCCATCTCGACAACCTCCACAGCAGGCATAGGCCAAAGCATATGCCTGTAGCGTGTCGATGCCAAGATGTATCGCTCATTTTTCATCCACATTGACGAAACGGCCAAACCGTAACGCACAATCTCACGGGGTGAAACCCTGTTCCCCTTGTTATGCGGCGCACTGCGCAATCACCGCGCCTTCCCTTAGCTTCCCGTGCGGCGCCAGGTTCACCGAATGAAAACTCCGCGCCGGCGCAAAAAAACTGCGCATTTTTTCGACTAAGCTGCTGTGAGGTTTAGCCGCCGATTTTCAAGCGATTGGCTACACTTACATCACGAATCGGAACCTACAGGAGAAGAACCATGGCAATCGGTCATTATGAGCTGAAAAAAGCAAAGAACGGACAGTACCACTTCAACCTGAAAGCCAGTAACGGCGAGATCATTCTGGCCAGCGAGATGTATGCCAGCAAAGCCTCGGCGGAGAACGGCATCGCTTCGGTGCAGACCAATTCACCGCACGAAGCGCAGTACGAACTGAAGCACAGCACCAGCAATCAGCCCTATTTTGTGCTGAAGGCAAAGAACCATCAGGTGATCGGCGTCAGCGAAATGTACAGCTCCGAAAGCGCAGCCAAAAACGGTATCCAGTCGGTGATGAAAAACGGCCCGACCACCGATATCCGCGATTTGAGCGCCTGATATTTCCCTTTCTCCCGCGCGGTGGCCCGCCGCCGCGCATTTTCCGTTTGACCAAGATCAATCTCCCCTGAATAAATCCGGTTAACTGCTGATTTCTTGCCGCGCTGCGGCTACAATTCCCCGCTTTTACTGCGCCATCAGGTGGCGTGGTGCTGACCTGAAATCAGACCGAGACACACTATGTTTACACCGGAACTTCTCTCCCCGGCCGGAACGCTGAAAAACATGCGTTACGCCTTCGCGTACGGCGCCGATGCGGTTTACGCCGGCCAGCCGCGCTACAGCCTGCGGGTGCGCAACAACGAGTTCAACCACGAGAATCTGGCGCAGGGCATCAATGAAGCCCATGCTCTGGGCAAAAAATTCTACGTGGTGGTAAACATCGCCCCGCACAACGCCAAGCTGAAAACCTTTCTGCGCGATCTGAAGCCGGTTATCGATATGGGCCCGGATGCGCTGATCATGTCCGATCCCGGCCTTATCATGATGGTGCGCGAAGCCTTCCCGCAGATGGATATCCACCTGTCGGTGCAGGCCAACGCCGTTAACTGGGCGACGGTGAAGTTCTGGCAGCAAATGGGCCTGACCCGCGTGATCCTCTCGCGCGAACTGTCGCTGGAAGAGATCGCCGAGATCCGCGCCGAAGTGCCGGACATGGAGCTGGAGATCTTCGTGCACGGCGCGCTGTGCATGGCCTACTCCGGCCGCTGCCTGCTGTCCGGCTACATCAACAAGCGCGATCCCAACCAGGGCACCTGCACCAACGCCTGCCGCTGGCAGTACAAAGCGGAGGAAGGCAAAGAGGACGACACCGGCAATATCGTGCACCTGCACGAGCCGATCCCGGTGCAAACCGTCGAGCCGACGCTGGGCATCGGCGCGCCGACCGACAAGGTGTTCATGCTGTCTGAAGCGCAAAAGCCAGGCGAATATATGAGCGCCTTCGAAGACGAGCACGGCACCTATATCATGAACTCCAAGGATCTGCGCGCCATCCAGCACGTGGAGCGTCTGACGCAGCTCGGCGTGCACTCGCTGAAGATCGAAGGCCGCACCAAATCCTTCTACTACTGCGCCCGCACCGCCCAGGTCTACCGCCGCGCCATCGACGACGCGGCCGCCGGCAAACCCTTCGATCCGACTCTGCTTACCACGCTGGAAGGCCTGGCGCACCGTGGCTACACCGAAGGCTTCCTGCGCCGCCACGTGCACGAAGCGCAGCAGAATTACGACTACGGCTCCTCGCTCTCCGAGCGCCAGCAGTTCGTCGGCGAATTCACCGGCGTGCGCCGCGATGGCTGGGCGGAAGTCGACGTGAAGAATAAGTTCGCGCTCGGCGACAGCGTCGAGATGATGACGCCGGGCGGCAACGTGGTGTTCACCCTCGAGAGCATGCAAAATAAGAAAGGCGAGCCGATTGAGGTGGCGCCGGGCAACGGCCATATCGTTTATTTGCCGATCCCGCAGGATATCGATCTCAATTATGCGTTGCTGATCCGCAATTTGGCGGAAGAAAATAGCGCCGGGGCATAAAAATGAATCGCCGTCATTCGGCGGCGATTTTTAGCAAATATTAGAATTGGATCACATCAATGTGCGCGCAGCTTGGTTACTATCACGCTGCTTAAAACGAACAACGAAAATATTTGCATAGCAATACTAGGAACCACCTCCTTAGCCGGCCCAATCTCCCTTGGGCTGGCTTTTTCTTTATGGGTGCGCCTATTTTTTTCGCCGCGCCGATTTCCATAACTTATTCCCGTTATCCGTTTTAATAATAATAATCACGTCGCCTCGATATATAAATAACGCTACAGCGATTAATCCTCTCGTCTTTAAAACCTGGCTTATTTCCGGGTAAAATTCAGATAAATTCGCCTTGTTTCTTATTCACTGAACGCCGGGAAATAACCAGAATTAGCTGAATATTCTGATGGCCTGGTGGCGGCAGCTGGTTTATCTTGAGGCATTCTTGGTTTTCCGCCGGAGGATATCGGCAATGCCTCAACACTCACATGCGCCCGCCCTGCTTATCATCAACGGCAAAGGCGCCGGTAACGAAGAGCTGCGTCAGGCGGTCAAACGCCTGCGCGCAGAGCAAATCACGCTGCACGTGCGCGTGACCTGGGAGCACGGCGACGCCGCGCGCTATGTCGCAGAAGCCACGCAGCTCGGCGTCGGCACCGTCGTCGCCGGCGGCGGTGACGGCACCATCAACGAAGTGGCCGCCGCGCTGGTGCAACTGCCGGCGCACAACCGGCCGGCGCTGGGCATCCTGCCGCTCGGCACCGCCAACGACTTCGCCATGGCCTGCAACATCCCCCCTTCGCCGGAACAGGCGCTGCAGCTGGCGATCAAGGGCCGCTCGGTGCCGATCGATCTGGCGAAGGTCAACGGCGAGCGCTACTTCATCAACATGGCCACCGGCGGCTTCGGCACCCGCATCACCACCGAAACGCCGGAGAAGCTGAAGGCGGCTCTCGGCGGCGTGTCCTACTTCGTGCACGGCTTGCTGCGCATGGATACGCTGCAGGCCGACCGCTGTGAAATCCGTGGGCCGGACTTCCGCTGGGCCGGCGAGGCGCTGGTGATCGGCATCGGCAACGGCAAACAGGCCGGCGGCGGCCAGGAGCTGTGCCCCAGCGCGCTGATCAACGACGGCCTGCTGCAGCTGCGCCTGCTGATCGCCGATGAGCTGCTGCCGGCGCTGGTCGCCGCCCTGTTCAACGACGAAGAGAGCAACAGTATCCTCAGCGCGGCGCTGCCGTGGCTCGAGATCGACGCGCCGCATGAGATGACCTTCAACCTCGACGGCGAACCGCTCAAGGGCCGCCATTTCCGCATCGAAGTGCTGCCGCAGGCCATCGAATGCCGCCTGCCGCCTAACTGCGCCCTGCTGGGCTGACCTTGTCGGGCGCAGCCGCTGCGCCCCGTTTCTTCCCCCGTTTACCCGCTTCCGCTCGCGATCAAATGTGATCCTCTCCGGCAAATTCATCAAATCATACTTGTATGGTAGTTAGTTCATGACGTATTTTCGCGCTATCTCTCCGCAGCTACAGGATGTGAAGGTTATGAAAATCGTCAACGCCGAGGTGTTCGTCACCTGCCCGGGGCGCAATTTTGTCACGCTGAAAATCACCACCGATGACGGCATCGTCGGCCTCGGTGACGCCACGCTAAACGGGCGCGAACTGTCGGTGGCCTCTTACCTGAAAGATCACCTCTGCCCGCAGCTGATCGGCCGCGACGCGCAGCGGATCGAAGACCTCTGGCAATTCTTCTACAAAGGCGCTTACTGGCGGCGCGGCCCGGTGACCATGTCGGCCATTTCCGCTGTCGACATGGCGCTGTGGGACATCAAGGCCAAGGCCGCCAACATGCCGCTGTATCAGCTGTTGGGCGGCGCCTCGCGCTCTGGTGTGATGGTGTATTGCCACACCACCGGCCACTCGATCGACGAGGTGCTCGACGACTACGCCAAACATAAAGAACAAGGCTTCAAGGCGATCCGCGTTCAATGCGGCGTGCCGGGTATGAAAACCACCTACGGCATGGCCAAGGGCAAAGGCCAGGCCTATGAGCCGGCCACCAAGGGCGACTGGCCGGAAGAGCAGCTGTGGTCGACGGAAAAATACCTCGATTTCACCCCCAAACTGTTCGACGCGGTGCGCAACAGGTTCGGCTTCAACGAACATCTGCTACACGACATGCACCACCGCCTGACGCCGATCGAAGCGGCGCGCTTCGGCAAAAGCGCCGAACCGTATCGCCTGTTCTGGATGGAAGATCCGACGCCGGCGGAAAATCAGGCCTGTTTCCGCCTGATCCGCCAGCATACCGTCACGCCGATCGCCGTCGGCGAGGTGTTCAACAGCATCTGGGACTGCAAACAGCTGATCGAAGAACAGCTGATCGACTACATCCGCACCACCCTGACGCACGCGGGTGGCATTACCGGCATGCGGCGCATCGCCGACTTCGCCTCGCTGTATCAGGTGCGCACCGGCTCCCACGGCCCTTCCGATCTGTCGCCGATCTGCATGGCGGCGGCGCTGCATTTCGATCTGTGGGTGCCGAATTTCGGCGTGCAGGAATACATGGGCTATTCCGAGCAAATGCTCGAGGTGTTCCCGCACAGTTGGACGTTCGACGACGGCTATATGCATCCGGGCGACAAGCCGGGCATCGGCATCGAGTTCGATGAGAAGCTGGCGGCCCGTTACCCGTATGAACCGGCCTACCTGCCGGTCGCGCGTCTGGAGGATGGCACCTTATGGAACTGGTAAACACCATGCGCAGCGTCGTGATCGAACAGCCCGGGCGCCTGGCGCTGCAGACGCGCGCGCTGCCGCAGCCGGCGGCCAGCGAGGTGCGGGTCAAGGTGAAATTCGCCGGCATCTGCGGCTCCGACGTCCATATCTATCACGGCCATAACCCGTTCGCCCGCTATCCGCGGGTGATCGGCCACGAGTTCTTCGGCCTGATCGATGCGCTGGGCAAAGGCGTCGATCCGGCGCGCCTCGGTGAACGCGTCTCGGTAGATCCGGTGGTGAGCTGCGGCCACTGCTATCCCTGTTCGGTCGGCCGCCCCAACGTCTGCACCTCGCTGCAGGTGATCGGCGTGCACCGCGACGGCGGCTTCAGCGACTACGCCTGCGTGCCGGCGCGCAACGCCTATCCGATTCCGCTCGTCATCAGCGATCGCCACGCCGCGATGATCGAACCCTTCAGCATCGCCGCCAACATTACCGCCCATCTGCAACCGCGCCCCGACGACATCGCGCTGATCTACGGCGCCGGGCCGATGGGGCTCACGGTGATCCAGACGCTGAAAGGCGTGTACGGCGTCAAGCAGGTGTGGGTCGTCGATCGCATCGCCGAGCGGCTGGACATGGCGCGGGCCAACGGCGCCGACGAGACGTTCAACAACGCCGAGGCCGCATTGCCGCAGGCGCTGCAGCAGCGTGGCATTCAGCCGACGCTGATCGTCGATGCCGCCTGTCACCCCACCATTTTGCCGGAGGCGATCAATCTTGCCTCGCCGGCGGCGCGCATCGGCATCATGGGCTTTTCCGGCGACGCCTGCACCCTGACCCAGCAGAGCATCACCAGCAAGGAGCTGTCGATCTTCTCCTCGCGCCTGAACAGCGCGCGCTTCCCGCAGGTGATCGGCTGGATGGCGGACGGCAAGCTAGACCCGCAGCGGCTGCTCACCCACTGCGTGCCCGCCGACGACGTCGAACGGGCGATGCTGATGTTCGAGCGGGATCAGCGCACCTGCTGCAAGGTGCTGCTGCAGTTCGAGTAACGCCAAGGCAGCATCGGGGCATTGGGCGGCACCCGCCGCCCGTGCAAACAACGAAGCATCACGATTAAAACGACACCCAGTGGAGTGCTTTATGTTTAAAAACCTGCGTTGGACCATCGTGTTCCTGCTGTTCATGGTCTACATGATCAACTACCTCGATCGCGTAGCGCTGTCGATCACCGTGCCGATGATCGAACAGGATCTGATGCTGAACGCCGAACAGTTCGGCCTGATCTTCGGCAGCTTCTTTTTCGGCTACGCCATCTTCAACTTCATCGGCGGGCTGGCGGTCGATCGTTTCGGCCCGACGCTGGTGCTGGGCGTAGCGGTCGGTCTGTGGTCTATCTTCTGCGGCATGACGGCGATCGCCACCGGTTTTTACTCGATGCTGATCCTGCGCGTCCTGTTCGGCATGGCCGAAGGGCCGATCTGCGCCTCGGCCAACAAGATGATCAACGGCTGGTTCCCGAAGAAGCAGGCGGCGACCGCCATGGGCCTGCTCAGCGCCGGTTCGCCTTTGGGCGGCGCGGTGGCCGGGCCGATCGTCGGCTATCTGGCGCTGGCGTTCGGCTGGCGACCGGCGTTTATGATCATCTGCGCCATCGGCATCGTCTGGATGCTGGTGTGGTTCTTCGTGGTGGCGGATAACCCGGCGAAAAGCCAGCGCGTCAGCGCCGAAGAACGGGCGCTGATCGCGCGGCTGAAACAGGAAAACCTCGGCGAGGAAAGCGCGCTGAGCGACGCCGCGCACGGGCTGGGTTATTACCTGAAGCAGCCGATCATTCTGGTCACCGCCTTCGCCTTCTTCTGCTACAACTACATTCTGTTCTTCTTCCTGAGCTGGTTCCCCTCGTATCTGGTGCAGGCGCACAACCTGAACATCAAAGAGATGAGCCTGACCACGATGATCCCGTGGATCGTCGGCTTCGTCGGGCTGGCGCTCGGCGGCTATATTTCCGACAAGATCTTCAACATCACCGGCAAATTGCTGCTGTCGCGCAAGATCGTGCTGGTCACCAGCCTGCTGGCGGCGGCGGTGTGCGTGGCGTTGGCGGGCACCGTCAGCAGCGTGGTGCCGGCAGTGATGCTGATGTCGGTGTCGATCTTCTTCCTTTACATCACCGGCGCTCTCTACTGGGCGATCATCCAGGACGTGGTGCATAAATCCCGGGTCGGCGGCGCCAGCGGGTTCATTCATTTGATCGGCAGCGTCTCCGGCATCATCGGGCCGATCGTCACCGGCTACATCGTGCAGAACACCGGCAAATTCGACAGCGCCTTTATGCTGGCGGGCGGCGTCGCCGCGCTGGGCGCGCTGCTGGTGCTGCTGGTGATCAAGGCGCCGCGCGCGACGGCGGGCGTGCAAATCTTAAAACCATAACGCCAGGCGGGGCGGCTTCGCCCCTTTGCTTACCTCTCCAGGGACATTGAACATGAGACTTTCCGACCACAGCGCGCTGCCGGCCGCCGTTCTCCGGCCCGGTTACGCACGTGAGCGCGTGAAACCGCGCATGGTGCATATCGGCTTCGGCGCGTTTCACCGCGCGCACCAGGCGATGTACGCCGACAGGCTGGCCAGCGAACACGGCAGCGACTGGGGCTACTGCGAAATCAGCATGCAGCACGGCCGGCAAAAGATCGCCGACCTGCAGCAACAGGATCTGCTGTTCTCGGTGGCAGAGATGGACGACGACGGCTTGCGGGGCCGGGTCATCGGCGTGGTGCGCCAGGCGCTGCACCTGCAAACCGACGGGCTGGCGGCGGTGCTGGCGGCCCTGACGCAGCCTGAGATCGCCATCGTCTCGCTGACCATCAGCGAAAAGGGCTATTGCCACCACCCTGCCAGCGGCCGGCTGATGGCGGAACACCCGGCGATCGCGCATGATATCGCTCACCCGGCGCAGCCACAGTCGGCGCCGGGGCTGCTGTTGGCGGCGCTGCGCCTGCGCCGCGAACGCGGGCTGCCGCCGTTCGCCGTGATGTCCTGCGACAATATGCCGGCCAACGGCCGGGTCACGCGTCAGGTGCTGCTCGACCTGGCGCAGCGGCAGGATCCGGCGCTGGCCGACTGGGTGCGTCAAGCGGTCGCCTTCCCTTCCACCATGGTGGATCGCATCGTGCCGGCGATGACGCAGGAAGCCCGCGGGCAGCTCCATGCTTGGTTGGGCGGCGTCGAGGATGAGGTCGGCGTGGCCTGCGAGCCGTTCAGCCAGTGGGTCATTGAGGATCGCTTTCCCCAAGGGCGCCCGGCCTGGGAAAAAGTCGGCGCCGAGCTGGTGAGCGACGTGCTGCCGTACGAGGAGATGAAGCTGCGCATGCTGAACGGCAGCCATTCGTTCCTCGCCTACCTCGGCTATTTGGCCGGTTATCAGCACATCGGCGACTGCATGCAGGATGCGGATTTTGTCCGCGCCGCCCGTCACCTGATGCTGGCGGAACAGGCACCGACCCTGCAGGTGCCGAACGTCGATTTGGCGCAGTATGCCGACTCGCTGCTGCGGCGTTTCCGCAACCGCGCGCTGAAGCACCGCACCGCGCAAATCGCCGTGGACGGCACGCAAAAGCTGCCGCAGCGGCTGCTGGACGCGATCCGCTGGCATCTGGCGCATGGCAGCCGCTTCGACTGCCTGGCGCTGGGCGTCGCCGGCTGGATGCGCTACGTCGGCGGCCGCGATGAGCAAGGCGCGCCGATCGACATCAGCGATCCGCTGCGCGACCCCATCGCCGCGTTGGTCGCCGGCAGCGAGGAAGGCCGGCCCCGCGTCCTGGCGCTGCTGCAGCTCGACAGCGTCTTCGGCCAGGATCTGCCCGACTCGCCTGACTTCGTCCGCGCCGTCAGCCACGCTTATCATCAACTGTTGAGCCTGGGGGCCAAAGCCGCCGTCGCCGCTCTGCCGCTTACCGACCGGGGGGTTTCCGATGACCGTCACCACGCATAACGCCGTCAATACCGGCAATCAACCGCTGCTGCGGCGCGTCGCCAGCGCTTCGGCCATCGGCACCGCCGCCGAATATTATGATTTCTTCGCCTACGGCACCGCCGCGGTGCTGTTCTTCGGCCAGCTGTTTTTCCCCAGCGCCGATCCGCTGATCAGCACGCTGGCGGCCTTCGCCACCTACGCGGTCGGTTTCCTGGCGCGTCCGCTGGGCGGCATCGTGTTCGGCCACATCGGCGACAAGGTCGGCCGCAAGAAGGCGCTAGTGATCACCATCCTGATCGTCGGCCTCGGCACCTTCTGCATCGGCCTGCTGCCCACCTATGAGCAGATCGGCATCTGGGCGCCGCTCGCGCTGATCTTTATCCGCGTGCTGCAGGGCTTCGGCGTCGGCGGCGAACAGGCCGGCGCGGTGCTGATGACCGCCGAATACGCGCCGCCGCCGCGGCGCGGTTTCTACGCCAGCTGGGTACAGATCGGCGCGCCCGCCGGTTTCCTGCTGCCATCCGGGCTGTTCGCGCTGCTGACCGCCGTGTTGTCGCCGGCGCAGATGCTGGACTGGGGCTGGCGCATTCCGTTCCTGCTCAGCCTGCTGCTGGTGATTGTCGGGCTGTTTATTCGCCTGAAGATCGACGAGTCGCCGGTGTTTACCCAAATCCGTGCCACCAAGGCGGTGGAGAGCCGGCCGGTGGTGGAAGTAGCCCGCCGCTATCCCGGCCTTATCGGCAAAGGGGTGTGCGCCAAGCTGATTGAAGCCTGCGCCTTCGCCATGTTCACGGTGATCGTGCTGGCCTACGGCAAAGCCAACCACCTCAACGAAAGCATTCTGCTGGAGGCGATGATCGTGGCGGTGCTGCTGGAGATTTTCGCCATTCCGCTGATGGGCCGCCTCTCCGATCGGGTTGGGCGAAAACCGGTGTACATCGCCGGCGCGCTGCTGCAGGTGGTGTGCATCGTGCCGTTCTTTATGGCGATCAACCTCGATAATTTCTGGGTGACGCAGATCGCCATGATCGTGGTGCTGACCTTCGGCCACAGCATGTGCTACGCGCCGCAGGCCTCCTACTTCCCGGAGCTGTTCCCCACCCGCGTGCGCTGCAGCGGCATCGCGCTGATCTGGCAGATCGGATCGCTGATCGGCAGCGGCATTCTCGGGCTGCTGGCGGTGAAGATCCTGCAGGTGACCGGCGGCCACTACTACGGGCTGGCGGGTTACATGATGGTGCTGGGCGTGGTGTCGGCCATCGGCCTGAGCCTGATGCCGGAAACCGCCCCTGGGCGGCGCAAGCAGGAATATCAGGATTGGCATCACTGAGTTACCCTACCCGGCGGGTGGATTTATCCACCCGCCCTCAACCAATAATCTGCTAGTATGGTGGCATTCGAATTCCAGCCAGATGCCTGATTGTCGCCATGTCTGAAACGTACAGTCTCACCAACAACGTCCCGGTCAACCAACAGATCTATCGCTTCCTGCGCAAGGATATCGTCGACTGCACCATCCCCCCCGGCACCCTGTTATCCGAGAAAGAGATTTCTACGCGCTTTTGCGTTTCGCGCCAGCCGGTGCGCGAAGCCTTCATCAAGCTGGCGGAGGCCGGCCTGGTGCAGATCCTGCCGCAACGCGGCACCTTCGTGATGAAAATCTCCGCCAAGCGCGTGGCCGACGGGCGCTTTATCCGCCAGGCGGTGGAATGCGCCATCGTGCGCCGCGCGGCCGAGCGCGCCACCCCGGCGCAGTTGATGACGCTGGAGCATAACCTGCACCGCCAGGCGCTGGCGGCGCAGAACAGGCAAACGCGCGAGTTTCTGGCGCTGGACGACGAATTCCACCAGCTGCTGACCCAGTTCGCCGACTGCCCGCTGGCGTGGGAGACCATCGAAACCATCAAGGCCACCATGGATCGGGTGCGTTTCCTCAGCCTGAGCGAAGTCTCGCCGCCGGAGAGCCTGATCAAGCAGCACTACCGCATCTACGAAGCGCTGAAAGCGCGCGATGCCGAGGCGGCGGAGCGCGCCATCCACGATCACTTGCAGGAGATGATCTACTCCATCACCCCAATCGCCCAGCAGAACACCGAGTGGTTCGAGATCGAATAATCAATCGTTTAGCGCGCCGGGGGCGATCGTCCCCGCGTATTTGGCCTCGCAAATGGCATTTCCTCTCAATCGCATCTATTGTTTGTCCTTGCCGGATCCAGTTCGGTAGTATCGCTTTACAGCTTCAATCACCGCTTTTTTACTGCGCCGGTGGTCAAAAACCCTTGCATTGCCGGTGTATGAAGAAGCTTAATCGGGAGTGAATCATGACTGATATTGTGCAGTTGCTAGGAAAGGAAGCGGAAGATCTGCTGCAACACCGCTGTACCACTATCCCCGCCGAGAATCTCTACCTGCCGGGCGACGACTTCGTTGACCGCGTAATGATCGATAACAACCGCCCCAACAGCGTGCTGCGTTCGATGCAAACCCTGTTCAACCACGGCCGCCTGGCCGGCACCGGCTACCTGTCGATCCTGCCGGTCGATCAGGGCATCGAGCACTCCGCCGCCGCCTCGTTTGCCGCCAACCCGCTGTATTTCGATCCGAAGAACATCGTCGAGCTGGCGATTGAAGCCGGCTGTAACTGCGTCGCCTCCACCTACGGCGTGCTGGCGTCGGTATCGCGCCGCTACGCGCATAAAATTCCGTTCCTGGTCAAACTCAACCACAACGAAACGCTGAGCTACCCGACCCAGTACGACCAGACCCTGTACGCCAGCGTCGAGCAGGCGTTCAACATGGGCGCGGTGGCGGTCGGCGCCACCATTTACTTCGGCTCCGAGCAGTCGCGCCGCCAGATCGAAGAGATCTCGATCGCCTTCGAGCGCGCGCATGAGCTGGGCATGGTCACCGTGTTGTGGGCCTATCTGCGCAACCCGGCATTCAACAAGGACGGCGTGGACTACCACTCCAGCGCCGATCTGACCGGCCAGGCCAACCACATCGCCGCCACCATCGGCGCCGACATCGTCAAACAGAAAATGGCGGAAAACAACGGCGGCTACCGCGCGGTGAAATTCGGCTATACCGACGATCGCGTCTACACCAAGCTGACCACCGATCACCCGATCGATCTGGTGCGCTACCAGCTGGCCAACTGCTACATGGGCCGCGCCGGGCTGATCAACTCCGGCGGCGCCGCCGGTGAGAACGACCTGCAGGAATCGGTGCGCACCGCGGTGATCAACAAACGCGCCGGCGGCATGGGCCTGATCCTGGGGCGCAAGGCGTTCAAGAAATCGATGAAAGACGGCGTGGCGCTGATCAACGCCGTGCAAGACGCCTACCTGGACAAGAAGGTCACCATCGCCTGATGTGACGGACCACCTGTCCCCAAGTCCGGCTCGCCGGGCTTTTTTGTGCCCGTTCCCCACTTCTCAAGCCGCATACCTTCTCTTTCTTTCACTTTAAACTTTCAAAATAAAATATTTATCTTTCAAAATGTGATCTATTTAAAACAAATAGCCCAACAAAGTGACTACTGTAAGGCCCATGGCGACAGAGCCGCCGTTCGCTCCAGGCCATATCAGTCCATTACAGGAGAACATAATGATTGAGCTAATCACCCACGGCGCCGAGTGGTTTATCGGCCTGTTTCAGAAAGGCGGTGAAGTGTTTGTCGGCATGGTGACCGGCATTTTACCTTTGTTGATCAGCCTGTTGGTTATCATGAACGCGCTGATCAAATTTGTTGGCCAGGAACGTATCGAACGATTGGCGCAGCGCTGCGCGGGCAACCCCGTGTCGCGTTATCTGCTGCTGCCGCTGATCGGCACCTTTGTCTTCTGCAACCCGATGACCCTCAGCCTGGGGCGCTTCATGCCGGAGAAATACAAGCCGAGCTACTACGCGGCGGCCTCCTACAGCTGCCACTCGATGAACGGCCTGTTCCCGCACATCAATCCGGGCGAACTGTTCGTTTACCTCGGCATCGCCAGCGGCCTTACCACCCTCGGCCTGCCGCTCGGCCCGCTGGCGGTGAGCTATTTCCTGGTGGGGCTGTTCACCAACTTCTTCCGCGGCTGGGTCACCGATCTCACCACCAGCCTGTTCGAACGCAAGATGGGCATCCGTCTGGATCGCCAGGTGCAACTTTAATTCGTGGAGTGCAGCATGAGTGCTTATATCCGTATTGAAAAAGGCGCCAGCGGCTGGGGCGGCCCCCTGGAGCTGCCGATAGAGCCCGGCAAGAAAGTGGTGTACATCACCGCCGGCACCCGACCTTCGATCGTCGATCGCCTCAGCGAATTGACCGGCTGGCCGGCCGTCGACGGCTTCAAAGAAGGTGAACCGCCGGCGGAAGAGATCGGGGTGGCGGTGATCGACTGCGGCGGCACCCTGCGCTGCGGCCTGTATCCGAAACGCCGCATTCCGACGGTCAACATCCACGCCACCGGCCAGTCCGGCCCGCTGGCGCAGTTTATCCTCGAAGACATCTATGTCTCCGGCGTGCGCGACCACAACATCAGCCGAATCGAAGCGGCAGATAGCCAACCCGCCGCCACCGTTGCAGCGCCGCCCAAGGCGCGCGACTACGACACCAGCAAGAAGATCACCGAGCAAAGCGACGGGCTGCTGGCGAAGGTCGGCATGGGCATGGGATCGGTGGTGGCGGTGTTCTTCCAGGCCGGGCGCGACACCATCGACACCGTGCTGAAGACCATCCTGCCGTTTATGGCGTTCGTCTCGGCCTTGATCGGCATCATCATGGCCTCCGGCCTCGGGGACTTTATCGCTCACGGCCTGACGCCACTCGCCAACAGCCCGATCGGCCTGGTGACGCTGGCGCTGATCTGCTCATTCCCGCTGCTGTCGCCGTTCCTCGGCCCCGGCGCGGTCATCGCCCAGGTGATCGGCGTGCTGGTCGGGGTGCAGATCGGCCTCGGCCATATTCCGCCGCAGCTGGCGCTGCCCGCGCTGTTCGCCATCAACGCGCAGGCCGCCTGCGACTTCATTCCGGTCGGCCTGTCGCTGGCGGAAGCCAAGCAGGACACCGTGCGGGTCGGCGTGCCTTCGGTGCTGGTCGGCCGCTTCCTGACCGGCGCGCCGACGGTGTTGATCGCCTGGGCCGCCTCGGCCTTCATTTATCAATAAGCTGATTTCCAGGGAGACGTTTATGCACACCATTTTTCACACCACCATCACGCAGATCGGCGGCTGCGCCCGCGACGCGTTGCTGGACAACATGCTGATCACCTTCCGTGAAGGCGCGCCGGCGGATATCGAAGAGTTCTGCTTCATCCACCGCCACGGCGCGACCGCCGGCGAGCTGCAGGTCGGCGGCGTGATGGAACTGGCGCAGCGGCGCTACGCCATCACCGCCGTCGGCAGCGTCGCCACGCAGAATCTGCGCGAGCTGGGCCACATCACCGTGCGCTTCGACGGCGAAGCCGAAGCCGAATTTCCCGGCTCGATCCACGTATCCGGCCCGACGCCAACCGATATCCCGTTGGGCAGCACGCTGTCATTTATCGCATAAGGAGTAGACCATGTCTGAAGTAGCTGTAGTGATTGGCGGCGGCCAAACGTTAGGCGCCTTTTTGTCCCACGGGCTGGCGCAGGCCGGTTATCGGGTGGCGGTGGCCGATCTGAACGCCGACAATGCCAATCAGGTGGCACAGCAGATCAACGAAGCGTTTGGCGCGGGCAGCGCCTGCGGTTTTCAGGCCGACGCCACCGACGAGCAGAGCGTGATGGCGCTGGCGGCGGCGGTTGACCGGGCGTTCGGCCAGGCCAACCTGCTGGTGTACAGCGCCGGCATCGCCAAGGCGGCACCGATCACCGATTTTCCGCTGGGCGACTTCGATCGCTCGCTGCAGGTGAACCTGGTGGGTTATTTCCTCTGCGCCCGCGAGTTCTCGCGCCTGATGATCCGCGACGGCATCGCCGGGCGCATCATTCAGATCAACTCCAAGTCCGGCAAGGTCGGCAGCAAGCACAACTCCGGCTACAGCGCCGCCAAGTTCGGCGGCGTGGGGCTGACGCAGTCGCTGGCACTCGATCTGGCGGAGTACGGCATTACCGTGCATTCGCTGATGCTCGGCAACCTGCTGAAGTCGCCGATGTTCCAGTCGCTGCTGCCGCAGTACGCACAAAAACTGGGCATCGCGCCGGACCAGGTGGAGCAGTACTACATCGACAAGGTGCCGCTGAAGCGCGGCTGCGACTACCAGGACGTGCTGAACACCCTGCTGTTCTACGCCAGCGACAAGGCCTCTTACTGCACCGGCCAATCGATCAACATCACCGGCGGCCAGGTGATGTTCTGACGCCATCGACGCCCCCTTCGGCGAAAGGGGGCCTAAGGAGAACCCCATGACTCAAGCTCTGATCGCCTTCGCGCTGCTGGCCTGGCTGCTGCAAATCGCCTTTGGCTGGTGGCAACTGCAGCGCTTCAACCGCGCCTTCGACGGCCTGTGCCGGCTGGGCGCCGTCGGCGTCGGCCGTTCCGGCGGCCGTTTCCGCCCGCGAGTGGTGCTGGCGCTGGCCTTCGACGCCGAGCGACGGGTGTGCGGCAGCCTGTTGCTGCGCGGCCTGACCGTTTTCGCCCGGCCCCGCCCGCTGCCTCGATTGCACGGTTTGCATCAGCGGGATTTGCGCCCGGATGTGATCTTCCCCGAGGATCGCGCATGCCAGTCTGCACTAACGTTAGCGATTGAACCCAAATCGTGATATTTTCACATTAAAAGACATTACCTTTCATAGTGAATTATTCAGCGAGGGGAAATGCCCAACTCTTGTGAACGGGAATCGCGATGAAACCAAAGCAGCGGCAGGCCGCTATCCTTGAATATCTGCAGCGGCACGGCAAAACGGCAGTGGATGCCCTGGCCGAGCATTTCTCCACCACCGGCACCACCATCCGCAAGGATCTCACCCTGCTGGAAGAAGAAGGCGAGGTGATCCGCACCTACGGCGGCGTGGTGCTCAGCCGCGACGACGGCGATCAGCCGATCGACCGCAAAACCCATATCAACACCGAGAAAAAACGCCACATCGCCAGCGCCGCCGTGGCGCTGATCGCCGACGGCGACTCGCTGATCTTCGACGCCGGCAGCACGGTGCTGCAGATGGTGCCGCACCTGGCGCAGTTCAATAACATCACGGTGATGACCAACAGCCTGACCATCGTCAACGCGCTGGTGGAGCTGGACAACGATCAGACCATCCTGATGCCCGGCGGCACCTACCGCAAAAAATCGGCCTCGTTCCACGGCAGCCTGGCCGAATCGGCGTTTCAGCAGTTCAGCTTCGACAAGCTGTTTATCGGCGCGGACGGCGTCGATCTCAACGCCGGCGTCACCACCTTCAACGAAGTGCACAACGTCAGCAAAGCGATGTGCGAAGCCGCCGGCCGCATTATTCTGTTGGTAGACTCCTCGAAATTCGGCCGCAAGAGCCCGAACGTGGTGTGCGAACTCAGCGCCGTCGACACGCTGATCACCGACCGAGACATCAACCCCGATTACCTCGCCGCCCTGCAGGCGAAAGGCATCAATATCCTTCTGGTAGGAGACCCCGATGAGTAACGCCAACGCCCTGCTCGCCTTCGCCCGCGAAACGCTGGAGATCGAGCTGACCGAAGCGCAACGCCTGCTGGCGCGCCTGGACGACAACTTCGTCAGCGCCTGCGAACTGCTGCTGAACTGCCGCGGCAAAGCGGTGATTTCCGGCATCGGCAAATCCGGCCATATCGGCAAGAAAATCGCCGCGTCGCTGGCCAGCACCGGCACGCCGTCGTTCTTCGTGCACCCGGCGGAGGCGCTGCACGGCGATCTCGGCATGATCGGCGCCGACGACGTGGTGGTGTTCATCTCCTACTCCGGCCGCGCCAAAGAGCTGGATCTGATCCTGCCGCTGCTGGCGGAGAACGGCATTCCGGTGATCGCCGTCACCGGCGGCAAAGAGTCGCCGCTGGCGCTGGCCGCCGCCTGCGTACTGGATATCGGCGTCGAGCGCGAAGCCTGCCCGATGGGGCTGGCACCGACCTCCAGCGCGGTCAACACGCTGATGATGGGCGATGCTCTGGCGATGGCGTTAATGCGCCAGCGCGGTTTCAACGCGGAAGATTTCGCCCGCTCGCACCCGGGCGGCAGCCTGGGGGCGCGCCTGCTGAACCGCGTGCATCACCTGATGCGCACCGGCGATCGCCTGCCGCGCGTGAGCGAAAGCGCCAACGTGATGGAAGCGATGCTGGAACTGAGCCGCACCGGGCTCGGGTTAGTGGCGGTCTGCGACGCGCAGCAGCGGGTGGTGGGCGTGTTTACCGACGGCGACCTGCGCCGCTGGCTGGTGAAGGGCAACAGCCTGCAGGATCCGCTCAGCCCGGCAATCACCCGCCCGGGCTATCGGCTGCCGGAGCAGTGGCGCGCCGGCGAGGCGCTGGAAGCGCTGCACGAACAGCACATCAGCGCGGCCCCGGTGGTCGATATGGACGGCGTGCTGGTGGGGGCGCTCAACCTGCACGATCTGCATCAGGCCGGCATCGGCTGATCAACGCCGGGGGCGCCGTCACCGGCGCCCCCAGTCAGATCATTTCCAGTCGGGATTGTTCTCGAACTGCTGCTTCAGCAGCGCCTTCATGTCGTCATCCGGCTTGCCGAGCCACTGATACTTGGCATACTTCTTCGGATGATCGACGGCTTCCGGCCGGTCTTCCACCGCCACTCGCACGCCCCAGGCCTGGGATTTGTCCGCGCTGAACGCCACGATCAAAAAGTTGTTGCCGCAGTCGTGCGGTTTGCACAGATTGCCGACCAGATACTCTTTGCCCTTCCAGCTCAGGTTCTGCGCCGGCGTCGAGGTGCCGACGCCCTTGCGCGCCCAGCCCGGCATCCGCGCCTGGCCTTTCACCATGTTTTGCCAGCTGGCCTGATACCCCGGCTGCTGAATCAAATCCGACGTGGTGACGATCTGCTGAGCAAAGCTGCCCGCGCTGAAGCTGAGCAGTGCGCCGAAGAGGGCGCAACGCAGCGCCTGGTGTCCCGTCATAGTCCTTCTCCCTAGGTTAAATCAGGTTTCGCCCGTCAAACCGGGCCTGAACTAGTCAGACCACGGTTGCGGCAAAAAGTTGACTCACCACCAGGCGTGGAAATGATGCACCGGCCCGATGCCGTGCCCCACTTCCAGCGTGTCCGCCTGTTGCAGCGCTTGTTGCAGGTAGTCCTTGGCGGCGGCTACCGTAGCCGCCCAGTCGGCATGGCGCGGGCGCAGCGCCGCCAGCGCGGCCGAGAGCGTGCAACCGGTGCCGTGGGTGTGGCGGGTGGCGACGCGCGGCGCGGTAAAGCGCTGCTCGCCTTCGGCAGTAAACAGCCAGTCCGGGCTCTCGCTTTCGCTCAGGTGGCCGCCCTTCATCAGCACCGCCCGGCAGCCCATCGCCAGCAGCGCCCGCCCCTGCTCGCGCATCTGCGCTTCATCTTCCGCCGGCGCGCACGCCAGCAGCGCCGCCGCTTCCGGCAGGTTCGGCGTAATGATCGACACCAGCGGCAACAGCTCGCGCCGAATAGACGCCACCGCCTCCGGCGCCAGCAACGGATCGCCGCTTTTCGCCAGCATCACGGTGTCCAGCACCACGAATTCCGGCCGGTAATGGCGCAGCCGTTCGGCCACCGCCTGCACGATGTCGGCATTGGCCAGCATGCCGATCTTGACGCTGTCGATGCGCACGTCGCTGAACACCGAGTCCAGCTGCGCGGCGACGAACGCCGGATCGATGTAATACACCGACTGCACGCCGCGGGTATTCTGCGCCACCAGCGCGGTGATCACCGAGGTGCCGTAGGCGCCGAGCGCCGAGAAAGCCTTCAAATCGGCCTGAATGCCGGCGCCGCCGCTGGGATCGGTGCCGGCGATGGTCAGGGCGTTAATGCGTTTCATCACAGATCCTCCCCGCGCAGCTGATACAGGGCGTCGAGGAACGCCGGCGTAAAGCTGCCCGGCCCGGTGGCCTGTCTGGCCGCGAGGCCGCCGCAGTGGGACATCACCCGGCAGGCGGTCGCCACGTTGTCCAGGCGATCGCCCGGCAGGGCGCAAAACGCTGCCACGACCGCCGACAGCGCGCAGCCGGTGCCCACCACCCGCGTCATCAGCGGGGAACCGCCTTCGATCGCCCAATCGCGTTGGCCGTCGGTGACGTAATCCACCGCGCCGGTGACCGCCACCACCGCGCCGCTGCGCTGCGCCAGCTCACGCGCGGCGGGCAAGGCCGCCAGCGAATCGTCGCCGCTATCCACGCCGCGGCCGCTGGCCAGCAACCCGCTGAGCGCCATGATTTCCGAGGCGTTGCCGCGTATCGCCGCCGGTTTCTCGTCCAGCAGCTGTTTGGCGAAGGCGGTGCGGTAGGAGAGCGCGCCGACCGCCACCGGATCCAGCGTCCAGGGCTTGCCGGCCCGATTGGCGGCGGCCACCGCCGCCCGCATCGATTCGGCGCGCAGCGCATTGAGGGTACCGACGTTGATCAGCAGGCCGTCGGCCAGCGCGCTGAACTGCGCCGCCTCTTGCGGCTCCACCACCATCGCCGGGGAGGCACCGAGCGCCAATAGCACGTTGGCGGTCAGCGATTGCACCACTTCGTTGGTCAGGCAGTGGATCAGCGGAAGCCGCTGTTGGAATTGGGTCAGACAGGCCGCGGCGCGCGCGCCGGGTAGTGCATCAGGTCGAGCGATCATATTCCTCCCAACCGGCGTTCAAGAAGGCGGCGCCGGCTGGGCGGCCGTGACTTCCCTACGCTGGCATTATCCAGATCAGGTAATACGGGTATTTCTCAGCCTTCACGTAGAAGGGCACCCCGAGTCATGAAAATCAATAGGTTGTGATCAACGTTGCGTTAATCCCTGCAGGGGATCATGCCAGCGGCGGCGCGGACAAACAAGCGAATAAATTGGCTCGCGCCTAAGCGATGTTCCCCTCTTTTCCCGCCAGATACAGGCTCAGCACGCCGGGCAGCTCCGCCAGCGTGAACGCCACGCTCTGCGGCGCTGTCTTGAAGATATGGTGCAGCGTGCCGGCCACCAGGCTTTGCAACAGCCGGGTTTGCTGCAGGATCTCCGCTTCGGCGGTTTCGGGGCGGCGCAGCTGCAGCACTCTGGCGATCAGCGCCAGGAAGCTGGACTTTTCGTCCGGGAGGTTCATTTCCCGCATCACCGGCAGGTAGTCGGTGTGCTCGCGCAGGTACTGCGCATAGGGTGAAAACAGCCGCTGGATTACCTCTTCAGCGGAGAGGCGCCGCCACTCGTCGTCACTGGCCAACGCCATGTCGCGGATCAGCGCCTCGACCGACTCGGTATGCCGATCCGCCAGCGCCTTGATCACTGCGTGACGATCGGGAAAGAAGTGATACATCGAGCCGATGGAGGTTTTGGCGTGCTTGGCGAGCCGCTGCATGCTGAGCGCCGCCAGCCCGTCCTGCGCCACGATCGCCGCCGCCGAATCCAGAATGGTTTGTACGCGTTGCCGCCCTCTTTCCTGCTGCGGCTCTCGCCCGGTGATGTGTTCGTCGATTTGCATATTCGTTTCTGCCCGCTGTCATCAACGCATTATACCCATTTGCCGCCGCGAAGGCAGGGCGACACAAAAAACTAGATCAATACCTCTAGTTTAGAGTAGAGTATTTATTCTAGTTTACCCTGACGCAAGCGTGGGGAAGACAAACAGTGACCTCACTCACTGAAAAAGAGTCATTTCATTCGGCCCGTCGCCCAAGCCAATCGCCAGAGAATGCCCTATGCCCGACAAAAAACTGCTTATCACCTGCCTGACCGCGCTGTTGCTCACCGGGTGCTCGCCGGCACCGTCGATAGTGGTGTTCGGCGCTTCGTTCCCCGACTGGCTGTTTTGCCTGTGCGGCGGCGTGGCGGGCATGGTGGCGATCCACCTGCTGCTGCGCACCCCGGAAAAACGCGTCTGGCTGGCGCCGCAGCTGCTGACGTATCCGGCGCTGACCGCGCTGATCGCCATGCTGATCTGGTTACTGGTTTTCCCCCACTGAGACTGACGCCATGACCCAACCACAAATCTCCAACAAGCGCAGACTGCTGGTGCTTACCATCCTGGCGTTGACGCTCATCGTGGCCGCCGTCGTCGTCTGGCGGGTGGAAAACGCCCCCACTACCGACGATGCCTACGCCTATGCCGACACCATCGACGTAGTGCCGGAGGTGAACGGCCGCATCGTCGAGATGCCGATCCGCGACAACCAGGAAGTGCGGCAAGGCGATCTGCTGTTCCGCATCGATCCGCGCCCTTACCAGGACGCGCTGGCGGCCAGCGAAGCGCGCCTGATCACTCTGAATGAGCAGATCAAGCTGACGCAGCGTTCGGTCAACGCGCAGCAGTACAACGCCGAATCGATGAACGCCATCGTCAAACGCTCGCAGGCGCTGGTGGCGCAGGCGACCGACACCCTTAACCGCCGGCAGAAGCTGCTCGGCAAGAACTACGTTTCGGCGGAAGAAGTGGAAACCGCCCGCACCTCCCAGCGCTCGGCGCAGGCGGAGCTGCAGGCCGCATTGCTGCAGGCGAAACAGGCGGAAGCCGCCGTCAGCGGCGTCGAAGCCCTGGTCGCGCAGCGCGCCGAAGTGCAGGCCGACATCGCCATCGCCAAGCTGAATCTGGAATTTACCGAGGTGCGAGCGCCATTCGACGGCCGCATCGCCTCGCTGAAAACCACCGTCGGCCAATATGCCTCCAGTGCCAAACCGGTGTTCACGCTGATTGACACCCGCCGCTGGTACGTAGTCGCCAACTTCCGCGAAACCGACCTGAAAGGCGTGCACCCTGGCGTGCCGGCCACGCTGTATTTAATGAGCGACGCCGGCCAGACATTCAGCGGCAAGGTGGAGTCGGTCAGTTACGGCGTACAGCCCGACGACGGCGGCACCGTGCTGGGCGGGCTGCCCAACGTGTCGCGCAACATCAACTGGGTGCACGTTTCGCAGCGCTTCCCGGTCAAGATCGCCGTAGAGGCTCCCAACCCGGCGCTGTTCCGCGTGGGTGCTTCGGCGGTGGCGAAGCTGAACCTGCGCCATGAAGAGTAAAACGATGTCTCGCGGCTGGCTGTCCCGGTTGATCGACGAGCTGCGCCCTTCGGACAGCCGCATCAACCTGGTGATCCGCGCCCTGCTCTCCAGCGCGATCGCCATCGTGATCTCGCAGACGCTGCAGGTGCCGTGGCTGGCGCTATCGCTGATCGCTGTCTTCTTTATCACGCAGTCCAATATCGTGATCACCCGCGCGATCGGTATCCTGTTTTTCGTCAGCTCCACGCTGGCGATCGGCGCCGCTATCCTGGTGCTGAAGTTCACCTATGACTACCCGATGCTGCGCATTCTGCTCTCCAGCGCGCTGTTTTTCCTCAGCGTGTTCCTGATGCGGGTGACCAAGGTCGGAGTGCTGTTCTTCCTGATGGCGCTGGTGGTGATCTACACGCAAAGCTTTGTCGATCTCACTCCGCAGGCGGAAGTGGTGATACGGCTGGTGCTGTGGGTATGGGTGGCGATCAACTACGCCATTCTGCTCACCCTGATCGTCAATACCCTACTGCTGCCGGCCGAACCGCTGAAGCAGCTAAAGGGCCGGATGATCGCGGTGTTGGACGAAACCCGCGCTATGTTGGCCCACGGCGGCGAGACGCGCGATCTGAGCGCCATCTCGCAGCACGCCACCGAGCTGCATAAGCTACTGCGCTTCTCGGTGATGCGCAGCGATCGCTGCCGCGCCAACGAGCCCGGTTATCTGGCGCTGATCACCCTGGTATTGCAGCTCAATATCCTGGCCTACCAGCTGCCGCCGGCTTTCGGCACGGCCGCACGTAAATTGGCGCAAGAGATAGATGCCGCCTGCCGAGAACTGCAAACCGCGATAAGCCACGACAGCGCGCTGCGATTTTCCGTCGCGATCGCCGGCAGTGACGATCCGCAGGTGCCGGCACCGCTCAATGAAATGGCCGGCCTCCTGCAAATCTACGCCAACCGCAGCGACTACGCCGACGCACTACAGGCCGCGCCGCCGCCGAAAGTGCCCTTCTTTACCCCCGACGCCCTTACCAACCCGGTTTACATCCAGTTTTCGTTGAAAACGCTGCTGACCGTGCTGGTGGCCTACGTGTTTTATACCGCCGTCGATTGGTCCGGCATTCATACCATCATGCTGAGCTGCCTGATCGTGGCGCAGCCCAGCCTCGGTGCCACGCAGCGGCGGGCGCGGCTGCGTCTCGGCGGCGCGGCGATCGGCAGCCTGCTGGCGCTGATCTCGGTGGTGTGGATCATGCCTCACCTCGACAGCCTCGTCGGCTTGCTGCTGCTGACGCTGCCGGTGATCGCCCTCTCCGCCTGGATCGCCGCCGGTTCCGAGAAGATAAGCTATGCCGGGGTACAGATCCTGTTCACCTTTTCCCTGGCACTGCTGGAAAGCTTCGGCCCGGTCACCGAGTTGACCGAGATCCGCGATCGCCTGATCGGCATCGTGCTGGGGGTGGGGTTCGCCACCTTCATTCACGCCACGCTGTGGCCGGAATACGAAGGGGAGTCGCTGCGGCAGCAGGTCGCTAACCTGCTGCGGGAATTGTCGCGCTTCCTCGGCGGCGAGAACACAAACGCCATCGGCATCTGGCAAAAGATCGAGGGCTGCGAAGCGGTGGTGGCCCGGGTGACGCTGGAGCCTACCTGGCAGTTGGCGGATGATAACCATGAAAGCTTCACCCGGCATATCCAACTGATCTTCAACCAGACGCGCAGCCTGTTGCTGACCAGCGAAAAGCTCAACACCTATCTGGCAGGCAGCGGCGCCGCGCTGTCCGTGCAGGAACACGAGGCGCTGCTAGAGGTCCAACGCCAGGGCGGGCACGTTCTCGCCGAGTATGCGGCGCAGCTTGCCAGCGCACCGCAAGCGCTGCGGGCGCCCGACTTTCATCCACCGCTGGCCGCCCTGCATGCCGACACCGTGCGCCACCTGGCTCAGGAGTTAAGCGACGGGCTCAATCGCCTACCCGCCTGGGGTGACGCCTAGCATTTTCCGTTTGTGGCCGTACACGCCCGGCGCAATGCGCTATAGTGAGCACAAACCACCGGGAGATGCCATGCAGATAAGACCCTACCAAGAGACCGATCGCCCCTTCCTGCGCACGCTGTACCTGGCGTCGCGCAAGGCGGCGTTCGGCTGGCGCGATACCTCAAACTATCAGTTGGAAGATTTCGACGGCGCGACGCTGGGCGAAGCGATTTGGGTGGCGGAAGACGGCGGCGTGCTGCTGGGATTCGTCTCCGTCTACCGCGAAGACAACTTCATTCATAACCTGTATGTCGATCCCCATCAGCCGCCGCGCGGCGTCGGCAGTGCGCTGCTGCAGGCGGCGGAAGCTACCTTCACCGCCACCGGCTCGCTGAAATGCCTGGTGAAGAATGAAAAGGCACTGGCGTTCTACCGCAAACACGGCTGGCGCATCATCTCTACCGGCAACGACGGCGAAGAAGATTATTACCTGCTGCATTCGCCGGCCCGCTAACGCTGCCTTTCCCGTCACAGAACTTATTAATGATAATGGATTTCATTATCACTTAAGCATACCCTTCCTTGTCTCTCTCAATGAACTTGGCAAGGAAGGTTATGCAACACCAAACGGATACTCGCTTCCCCGATGCCGCGGCGGCGGACTACGATCGCCGTATTCTGACCCTGGTGCCCGGCTATCAGTTTGCTCAGGCGCTGCTGACGGCGACGCTCGCGCAAACGCTGCCGAATGACGCCACGCTGTTGCTGGCCGGTTGCGGCACCGGCAGTGAACTGGAGGCGCTGGCCGCCGCCAACGCCAGCTGGCGTTTCAGCGCCGTGGAACCCTCCGCCGGCATGCTGGCGGCCGCGCGCGCCAAGGCCGAAGCTGCGGGTTACGCACAACGGGTGAGCTTCCAGCCCACCTTGCTGCAACAAGCGCCGCAAACCCGCCACGACGCGGCGGTGTGCTCATTGGTGCTGCACTTTATCGCCGACGATGGCGCCAAACTGGACTTCTTGCAGCAGCTGGCGCAGCGCCTCTCCCCCGCCGCACCGCTGCTGCTGTTCGACTATCAACCGGAGGGCCTGCCCGTCAGCCACTACCAACATTGGCTGCAAAGCGCCGGGCACTCGGCGGCGCAGGCGCAGGAGGTGATCGAACGCACCCGCCGCAACTGGCACCCGATGACGGCGGCACGCAGCCGTCTCCTCTTGGCGGAAAGCGGCTTCACCGCGCCTCAGCAGTTGTGCGGTGCGCTGGGCTTCCAGCTTTCACTGCTCCACCGCCGCCGTTGAGCCCGGCATCCCGCGCAGCGTCAGCCGCCAAAACAGCAGCGCGCTCAGGCTGACACCCGCCCCCAGCCAGCAGACGCCGCTCCAGCCCGCCCAGGCATACATATGGGTGCCGGCAAAGGCGCCCAGCCCGCTGCCGACGGCGTAAAACAGCATGTAGCAGCCCACCAGCCTGCTGTGCGACTGCGGGTGCGCGCGGAAGATCATGCTCTGGTTCAGCACGTGGATCGCCTGGCCCGCCAGATCCAGCAGCACAATGCCCGCCACCAGCCAAACCAGGCCGCTGCCGAGCAAACCGAGCGGCAGCCAGGCCAGCGTCAACAGCAGCAGACACACGCCGCTGGCCGCCTGCCCCAGCCCGCGATCCGCCAGATGCCCGGCGCGCACCGCCGCCAGCGCGCCCACCGCACCGACCAGACCGAACGCCCCCACCGCGGCGTGGGTGAAGTTGAACGGCGCCTGGCTCAGCGGCAACACCAGCGAACTCCAAAAGAGGCTGAAAGCGCCGAACATCAGCAGCGCCAACATGCCGCGAATCTGCAGCGTGCGGTCATGTAGCAGCAGGGTCAGCATTGAACGCAGCAGCGCGGGATAGCTCAGCGTACTGGGAGCGGTGCGCGGCGCAGGCAGCAGGCGCGACAGGATCGGCAGCAATACCAGCGTCACCCCGGCAGAGAAGAAGTACACCGTGCGCCAGCCGCCGACGTCCGCCAGCGCGCCGGACAGGGTGCGCGCCAACAATAATCCCAGCACCACCCCGCCCTGCGCCGCACCGACCACCCGCCCGCGCTCCTGCGGCGCCGCCAGTGCTGCGGCGAAAGCGATCAGCCCCTGCGTCATGGCGGTGCCCAATAAGCCTACCAGCAACATCCCCGCCAGCAGCCAGGGCGCGCTGTGCGCCCAGCCCACCAGCAGCAACGCGCCGATCAGCCCCAGCTGTTGCCCCGCCAGCAACCAATGCCGGTTCAGCCGATCCCCGAGCGGCACCACCAACAGCAGCGCCAGCGCGCAGCCCAGTTGGGTCACGGTGATCACCATACCGACCGCCGCCAGGCTGATGGAAAAATCATGGGCGATAGCGTCCAGCAGCGGCTGCGCATAGTAAACGTTGGCCACGCTAAAGGCGCTGGCGGCGGCCAACAGCAGCACCAGAGGGGCCGGCAGGCGCCCCAGTGCCGCACAGGGGGGATCCAGCAGTTTGTCGCTCATCGCACACCTCAATGTGGTTTCATTATTAAACCCAGTGAACTTTAAGCGCGGAGGTTTTATAATGCAACCAGAATGTGCAACTGGAGATAAACGCCGTGAAACGTAAAAGCCTGGAAGACGCGCCGTGCCCGGTGGCGCGCACGCTGGATGTGATTGGCGACTGGTGGTCGCTGCTGATCGTGCGCGACGCCTTCGACGGCGTCACCCGCTTCAGCGAATTTCAAAAAGGGCTGGGAATGGCGAAGAACATCCTTGCCACCCGCCTGCGCGCGCTGGTGACACACGGCGTGCTGGAAATCGTGCCCGCCGCAAACGGCAGCGCCTATCAGGAATATGTGCTGACCGAGAAAGGCCGCGCGCTGTTTCCGGTGATCGTCGGCCTGCGCCAGTGGGGGGAAGATCATCTGTTCGCCGAGGGAGAAGCGCACTCAACGCTGGTGGAAAGCGACAGCGGCCGCCCCGTCCCGCGCCTGACGCCGATCGGCAGCGCCGGGCAGACGCTCACCCCGCTGAATACCCGGGTGGTGAAGGTGGAGGAACGGTGATGAGAGTTAGTGGCGGTGCCCGCAGCTCACCCGCTGAAAAACCTGGCGGATAAAGAGCCATTCCAGACACCCGGCCAGCAGATAAACCGCGCCAAAAACGAGCGCACCAAACCACTCCGTATCGTTAAAATGGAAAAACCCACTGGCGTCAATCAGCCAAGCGGTTTGATTCTGGTTTAGTCTGGGTACAGGAAAAAGCTTTATTGTCAGCACAGCCAGCCCAACAACAGCCAATGCGTTAGCGAGCAACAGGGCAAGTTTTTTCATAGCCTTTCATTCTACAACCTAACGCAGTCCAACAAACTGAACCTAAGAACATGCGTTAATGGTTAACCCTCAGGTTGCCCCGTTCGTCGGAGACAACCATAAATGCGGCGGTAATCAAATGCGAACCTTCGGGTGTCTGTATATCGTAGGCGACGGAATAACGCTTCCCTGGCCGAAAAGCATAGTCGAATACCGGCATGCACCTCCCCGGCTCAACGAAGAAAACGTCATTATCGATAGCTTTAATGAGCTTATCGCCTGATTCGCTATAAATCTGAACGAAGCGGATATTATCCCCCGCCTTCATAGAAGAAAGAATGCAGACATGGTTATCTTTGGCAGTGACGGCAGCGGGGAAGCGCGGAGTCAGCTTATCGCCAGGCCCCAGACAGCCGACCAGGAAGCAGGCCGTGAATAGAACCACATATTTTTTCATGCTACCCATTCCTTATACGCGGCTCTGTATACCGCAGAGGCTCCCTATCGGCTAATGCTCATTCATCACTGTCTGAATTGTTTTATTATCCTAACCCGCTTAAAAAAAGAATCTATACCTTAACGTCTAATGTGAATCACGATCGGAAGCCATAACGATTCGCTTCGCAGCGTCATCCGGGTAATGTATAGTCCGCGTTTTACGGAGATCCCATGCTGACTAACTCATCCATTCGTTTGAACAAATACATTAGCGAGAGCGGTATCTGCTCACGCCGCGACGCCGATCGATACATCGAACAGGGCAACGTTTTCATCAACGGTAAACGCGCCACCGTTGGCGCTCAGGTATTTGCCGGGGATGTGGTGAAGGTTAACGGTCAGTTGATCGAACCGCGCAATGAAGAAGATCTGGTGCTGATCGCGCTGAACAAACCGGTCGGCATCGTCACCACCACCGAAGACGGCGAGCGCGACAACATCGCCGACTTCGTCAACCACAGCAAACGCATTTTCCCGATCGGCCGCTTGGACAAGGATTCGCAGGGGCTGATCTTTCTGACCAACCACGGTGACCTGGTCAACAAGATCCTGCGCGCCGGCAACAATCACGAGAAAGAGTATCTGGTGACGGTCAACAAGCCGGTGACCGACGAGTTTATTCGCGGCATGGGCACCGGCGTGCCGATGCTGGGCACGGTGACCAAAAAGTGCAAGGTGAAGAAAGAGGCACCTTTCGTGTTCCGCATCACGCTGGTGCAGGGGCTGAACCGCCAGATCCGCCGCATGTGCGAACACTTCGGCTACGAAGTCACCAAGCTGGAACGCACGCGCATCATGAACGTCAGCCTCAAAGGCTTGCCGCTGGGCGAATGGCGCGATCTGACCGATGACGAGCTGATCGAGCTGTTCAAACTGATTGAAGGCTCTTCATCCGAGGCCAAGCCGGCGAAGAAGGCTCCGGCCAAATCCGCCGCGGCGAAAAAACCGAGTGCCGGCGGCCCCAAAAGCGCCGACAAAGCCGCTGCGCCGGCCGGCCGCAAGCGCTTTACCCAGCCAGGGCGCAAGAAAAAAGGGCGTTAACCCCCGCTCACGCTTCTCGCCAAGCCCGCCGTTGCGCGGGCTTTTTCATCATAAAAGTCAGCCACAGGCCGCCACTGAGCCCTCACCATAAAAAAGGCCCGCATCAAGCGGGCCAGTCAGTACCAGAGAAGTCTAGAGGAAGAATCAGAACGACCAGCGCAGGTTGGCGTTGACCGAATTAACGCGGGTATCGGCGCCGAATTGCCCCTGATAGCCGACATCCAGCGTCGCGGCGCGCGACAGTTTCACGCTCACGCCGATATCGCCCACCATCACGTTGTCATCCACGGCCTGGCCCTGAGTGACGAACGCGTCGCTGCCGGCAAACGCCATACGCGATGAGGTGTTCTTATCGCCGTAGGCGTGCTGCCAGCCGAGCGAGCCGTAGAGGCTGACGTTCTTCGGCAGTTCGGTCACGCCGCGCACCCCGAGCGTGGAGTAGAAGGTGTTCATCGTTTCATTGCGCACGCTCAGCGCCGCCGCGCCACCCGACTCCTGGAAGCTGTCGGTATGCAGACGGATGTAGCTCAGGTTGATGAACGGTTCGACGTTCATCTCCGGCTGGCCGAAACGGTAACCCGCTTCGGTGAACGCCAGCAATGAGTTGGCGTCGTAGTCCGACTTCAGCCGATCCGAGAAACCGCCGAAATCGACGTTGCGCTTGCCTTCAATCTTGTGCCAGGTGTAACCCAGCGCGCCGCGCAGCGAGAACGCATCCTGCTGCCCCGCCGCATACAGGCCGAGGTGGTAGTTGTCGGTATCGGCCTTGGAACGGCGGCTGTCGACGTCGTAGTCGCCGCGGCTGTAACCGAAGTAGCCGCCGATGCGCACGTTATGGTCCGCCAGCTTGCGATCCGCCCCCAACAGGAAGCCGGTGGTGTTGCCATCCAACTTGCCCACGTTGCCGTTGCCGCTGTTTTTGCCCCATGAACTGAAGGTCTGCCCCCAGACGCCGCTGTTTTGCGCCTGCGCCGGTTGCACCAGCGACATCGCCAACGGCGGTATCGGCAGGCTGTCGTTGTCGAACAGGCGCAGCATGCGCTGGTTCAGCACGTTGAACAGCTGGGTGCTGCCGGCGATCAGGTTAGACTGCATCGACGGATAGACTTCGCCGGACAGCTGATTAAACGCCTCGCGCGCTTCCGGCGCACTCAGCAGCAGCAGCGAGTTGTACAGCGCCAGCGAAGGGCCGCTCTGCGTCAGCGTCGAGAGCGCACCGGCGGTATTCCACTGGTTGCCGCTTTCGGCCACCGTTTGGAAAATGCCCGGCTTGCCGCTGCCCGGATTCTCGCCCCCCGGATTTTCACCCCCTGGGTTTTCCCCGCCCGGATTCTCGCCCCCTGGATTCTCACCGCCTGGGTTTTCTCCACCCGGGTTTTCTCCACCCGGGTTTTCGCCGCCTGGATTTTCACCGCCCGTGTCTTTCTGCGCGATGGTCAGATCCACAGCGTTGGCGCTGTGATTCAGCGCCACATCGAGGAAGGCAGACTTGGAGACCGCCGCCGCGAACTGGCCGTCAATGCCGCCGTCCGAGGTCAGAATGCGGTAGCTTTGGCCGGTTTTATAGCTGGTTTGCGGATCCAGCGCCGTAACCTGCACCTTGGCTCGATCGCTGATGGTGGTTTTGCCCGCCACCAGC
This sequence comes from Serratia sp. MF1(2023), assembly GCF_030954545.1. Taxonomy (NCBI): domain Bacteria; kingdom Pseudomonadati; phylum Pseudomonadota; class Gammaproteobacteria; order Enterobacterales; family Yersiniaceae; genus Serratia; species Serratia sp. MF1(2023). The sequence continues at coordinate 115,137 of NZ_JAVHUX010000045.1, forward strand.
AGTTGGTCACTGCGGCCGTCACCGGCGATATCGACGTCATAGAAGGATTCGCCGATAAAATTCAGGTAGCGTTTCAGCGTCAGCGTGCCGATATTGCCGTCGCCGGGCGAGATATGGCCGCCGGACTGGATCTCGGTCTGGCCCAGCGTGCCGTTGCCGCCCAATGTGCCGCCGGCCTTGATCGACGCGGCGCTGCTGTAGCCCTGCCCGTTATTGACGTCGGAACCCGCCGTCGCGTTGAGGATCAGCGTGCCGCCGTTCTCTGCGCTGAGGGTTTGGATCTCGAAGATATCGTCTTCTTTCTGGGTATTGATGTCGCTGGCGATGATGAGCTTGCCGCCGCGCGCGGTGACGTTCGCCTGCAGCTCAGAGAGATCGCCGTTCAGCGTCGTGTGCCCGGCGCTGTTGATCACCTCGCCTTCGCCGCTCATCTTGTTGCTGAAAACGTAATTGCCGTCGGTATGGTTAAAGTACACATAGCTGCGGAACAATCCGCCCCGCAGGGCGATCGCCGTCTGGGCATCGATGGTGCCTGCGGCGCCCGCCGCGCCGAGCGTCGGCTCGGTCAACCCGGTGCCGGTGTCCATGTTGCCGCGGCTGCCGATAATCAGCGCGCCGCGGTTCGAGCCGGAGCCGGTCTTGCCCAGCACCACTTCGTTGCCGCCGGCGGAGAATGTCCCGCCGTCCATGACCGCCAGCACGCCGTTGCCGTAATCGCCGACGTTGACGCTGCTGCCGCTGGTAAACCGTGAGCCGTTGCCGGCGATCGTCAGCTCGGCGGTTTTACGCGCGCCGGAGACGCCCGCCACTTCGATGCTGCCAACGCTGACCGCACCGCCGTTCAGCACGTCCAGATCGCCGTAAAGCGTGAGCGCGCGGCCGACGTTCCATTGGGAATTGGCCCCGGTGACCGTGGCTTTCGGGCTCAGCGTATCGGTCTCGCCCGGCCCGCTGCCATTGCCTATGCGCGCGTCAAAGGCGGTGTTCAGCACCGCGCCGTCTTCAATCGCCAGCGTGGATCGTGCTCCTAAATCGGTGCCGACGCTGAGAAAATTGCTGGTAACTCGAGAACCGGCGCCGGTGGCGATCAGGTGGCTGTCGTAGCCACGCGTGGTGCCGACCACGATCTCTTTCGCGCTGGCCAGCGCGCCGTCTTCAACCCGCAGGGTGCCCCGCCCCAGATTCAGGCCGCCGCGCAGCACGAACTGATCGTTCACCGCGTTCAGCTCGGCGTTCGGCCCGCGGACCGTGACCAGGCTTTCATGAATTTGGCCGTTGAACATCCGGCCGATATTGATGTTATAGGCGCTGATCTTGCCATTATCGATCAGCAGGTTGCCGCTTTGATTACGGCCGACGTAAACGTCCCCGGTGTAGGCCAATGATTCGGTAATTTTTGCGTCGCCATCAAAAATGGCATCATCTGCGCGAGCGATATCGGCGGGCGCCAGCATCAACAGCGGCGCAGAAAATAGAGCGAGGTAAAGTTTGGAAAGCGGTGTTTTAACCGCTAAAGGATGCGATGTCTTGTCATTCACGGGCTATCTCCGTACTCGTTGGCGTGATGGCGCGAAATTTATTGTTATAGGGAAACTCAATGCACTAGAGGAGGTGTAAGGCGTTATTTCGCGCACGCCGGTTTAGTGATCGTCGAAGCAAAAGCTTATAGCCCCCCGGCGCTGACGCTCCGACGATGGAAAACCAGGAAGCGGCAATACCGCCCCCAAAGCGAATTATTTATGCGTGACCACCGGCGTACAGGTCGGCGCGCTCAGCGACGGCGACGAACCTAAAATTCCCGGCATCATCAGCGACGAGCAATCGAAAATGCGGCCTTTTTCCGTGGTGGCGCGATAAGAAAGTTTTTGCCCGCCCAGCGCATCCGGCGGTGCGCCATTGACATTGGTCACGGTAATTTCGTCCGATGAGCCCAGGCCCAGCATTTTGGCGGTTTCCGCCTGCAGTAATGGAATGGCCTGATCGGTTTTCAGGGTGGAACAACCGGCTATCATCATCGTAACGGTTAAAGCGATAAGTGGTTTTTTCATAAATTATCCTTTATAACCAATCAGTTAAAATTATCGATTGGCTTTATGTTTTCTCTTATCCAAATCCTCGAATAATATATTTCCCTTTCCTAAACGAAAAAACCCTCCTAAAGTAGGGAGGGTTGATAATAATTCATCAGACCTATCTGAACTGTGAAGGCGAAAGGAGAATCCTTTGGGGCAGGATTATGCGTTGGTCGTTGATGACCATCCATTGGTAGCAAGCGGTATCGCTAACTTTCTCAGCACGCATTGCCGATTCAAACAGGCACATGTAGTGACCAATGAAGAAAATTGCTACCGTCACATTAGGGAAAATGGCCCACCGCGTTTACTGGTGATCGATTTTTGGCTCTCTTCCGGTACGGCGTTGAAATTACTCAAAGAAGTAAAACAACGTTATTCTCAGGTGCGTATTTTGGTGGTCAGCGGCGACGAAAATAACGATATCTGGCAGAAAGTGCACAATGCCGGCGGGCATGGGTTCGTATTAAAAAATGAACCCCCGGAATTATTCGCCAGAGCGGTTTTTGCGTTGAATAATAATCAGGAGTGGTTCCCGGAAGGAAATGAATCCGCCATTAAAAACAGTCATGAACATTTAAATAAATTCAATTTAACGCCGAGACAAATCGACGTATTGACTATGATGCTGCGCGGCCTGCCGAATAAAAGGATCGCGACGCAGCTGTCTATTTCCGAACCCACCGTGAAAGAGCATATCAGTAATATCTTAAAAAAGATCGGCGTCAACAGCCGGGTAGAAGCCATCACGCTGTTGCACGGCAAACGGGATCCGTCGCAATGACGTTTTTCCAGAATTTACAAAATGATGGCATCTCCTCACGCGCGCAGATCCGCCTGCTGGACAACACCTTCATGCGGTTGGTGTTCAGCTTCACCGCCGTGCCTTTCGTCGGCATCCCGTTCGCCATCTGGATTTATTTGCTGGGGGATGAACTCGGCCCAACCATTGCCTGGATCATGGTTTACCTGCTATGCGCCGTGGCGATCAGAATATGGCATCGGCGCTACCAACGCGAGGCCAAAGAAAATGATGAAGACGCCGTGCTGCGCCGCTGGCTGCCGCGCATTAATAAGGTGGCGTTTATTCACGGATTGGGGATCTCCTCACTCTATTTAATTACGCCGCAGACCCATAACTTTGACTTTTTTCTGCTGCTCAATATCAGCATCGCCGCGATCGTCGCCGCCAACGCAACGCATCTGACGCCGGTTATCAGCACCTTTACCCGCTTTTTCTTCGCTTCCTGGGGGCTGCTGAACCTCGGCATCATCTGGCGGCTGGAAGACGTGATGTTCATCGTGCTGATGCTGAACTTGCTGTACGGCTTCGCCATTTACCGCCACGCGTTAACCTCGCATGCGTTCTTTATCCAGCAGGCGTTGCTCGAAGAACAAAGCTCGCGCCTGGCGGAACAGTTCCGGCAAGCTAAAGAGGAGGCGGAACAGGCGCTGCTGGACAAGAACCAGTTCCTGACCACCGCCAGCCACGATCTGCGCCAGCCGGTGCACGCCATGGGCTTTCTGATCGAAGCCATCATCCACAAGAACCGCGACGACAGCCTGACGCCGCAGCTGCTGGATCTGCAACAGAGCGTGCGTTCGGTGCATTTGATGTTCAATTCGCTGCTCGATCTCAGCAAGATCGAGTCCGGCAACGTGCGCACCGCCGCCACCCATGTGGATATCGGCGCCCTGCTCGACTCGGTGATCACCCTGTTCCGCGAAGAGGCCAACAGCCGCTCCCTGGCGCTGCGCACCTGGCGGCCTAAACGGCGCATCAGCGTGATGGGCGATCCGCTGCTGGTGCGGCAATCGTTGATCAACCTGATCCAAAACGCCCTGCGCTACACGCAACGGGGCGGCGTGCTGATCGCCATCCGCCCGCGCGGCGCCGAGTGCCTGGTGGAAGTATGGGACACCGGCGTGGGCATAGCCGACGAAGAGAAAAGCAAAATCTTCTCCCCTTACTACCGCCCCGAACTGGCGTGGAAAATCGACAGCGCCGGCCACGGGCTGGGACTGGCGGTAGTGGCGCGCTGCGCCAAGCTGATGAAGGTGAAGTACGGCATGCACTCCGTCGAAGGCAAAGGCTCACGCTTCTGGATGCGCTTCACGCAATACATCGGCGAAGACAAAGCGCCGGAAACCACGGCCGCCTACGACAACACCGCCACGCCTACCCGCTATGCGCCGCTGCGCGGCGCCTGCCTGGTGGTGGACGACGATCCTTTGGTTACTTCAGCCTGGGAGAGCCTGATGAGCACTTGGGGCATCACCGTGCGCTGCGCGGCCTCCGCCGAGGAAGCCTTCGCCATTGTCGACGACGGTTTTACGCCGTTCGCCGTGCTGTGCGACCAGCGCCTGCGCTCCGGCGAGAGCGGTTTCGACATCCTGAAAGCGCTGTTCGAACGCCTGCCGGACGTGAGCGGCGCCATGGTCAGCGGCGAGTTCAACTCGCAGATATTGCAAGAGGCCGAGCAGGAAGGCTATCTGGTGCTGCGCAAGCCGCTGGAGCCGGCCAGGCTGCATGCGCTGCTGACGCAGTGGGGGGCGGGCTAAAGGTGGTTTGGCACCTCTTGGAACACTGTTTGCGGGCTAATAATATAAAAACTTTATTTAATACCTACTTCATCAATAGAGTATAGTGATGTTAAATAAACAAATAAGATATAGTTTAAAAAAAACAATAACATATAAACACTATAATCATCGATATTTATAAGTAGGTAAAAAAATGATAGCTTAGATCAAATAATTATTTTACTTGCAATCTCTGACTGAGCCACGGAAAGACTATCAGATTAAAATGGTGGAAAATTATGAGAAATATCAACTCAATAATAATGAGACTAGCTAAACGAGCTGAAAAATTACAAACTGAGCATCTGATCAAATCCTTCGTTGATGTTGGCCCTACATATACATTACTTTCAAGCACAGATAATCAAATAATGTTTGGGCGCAGAGGGACGGGAAAGACACACTTCTTAGCAGTGCTCAACAATGAAATATCTAATCGAGGGATTATCAGCGTACCTATTGACATGCGATTAATAGGCTCAACAGGAGGGATATTTTCAGATCAAAACATCCCCTTAAGTGAAAGGGCAACAAGACTGCTTTCAGATACTTTATGCAATATTCACGAGGTTATTCTAGATTATATATTTGAAAACGAAATAGATAAAACAACAGAGATAACGGAATTATTAAACAATTTTCTTGAACAAGCAACCGCATTAAACATAGAAGGTACATCTGAAGAGGAAATTGGTTCATCTAATAACATATCCAATAACTTCTCAATTAAATCAAATGCATCATTGAAAAGTATTTCCGCAGGAGTGGAACTCACAAAAAGCACTGCCATTGGAAGTTCAGAAAGAATAAAAACCACAGGAAAAAGAACTTTAAGAATTCATTTCAACTCAATAACAAAAAAACTTAACGACATTGTTTCAATATTGCCTCATAAGGAGCTTTGGATATTAATTGATGAATGGTCAGAGATTCCTTTAGATCTTCAACCTTATCTTGCAGAACTTTTAAGAAGGATATTATATCCTATTCCTAACATTACTGTAAAAATTGCAGCTATTGCTCATAGATGCAACTTCATGGAAGTGGACATGAATACTGGTGCCAGCATTGGTATAGAATTAGGTTCAGATGCTTCATCTGTGATAAATTTGGATGAATACATGGTGTTTGATAATGATAGCGATGCCGCCAAAAACTTCTTTAAAAACCTACTTCATCGCCATGTTTGCGCTATCGATAAAAACTCAATCTGCGATCGAGAGCCTAACCTATTTATAAATGATGTATTTACTCAAACTTCGGCTTTTGACGAATATGTAAGAGCAGTTGAAGGAGTTCCAAGAGATGCCATAAATATTATTTCATTAGCTGCACAGACTGCTTTATCAAACAAAATATCTATTTTTCATATCCGTAACTCCGCTCAAAAATGGTTTCAGGTCAACAAGCACGCCGCCCTTAACAGCAGGCCAGAAGCCGTGTCACTACTTGACAGAATAATAAACGAAGTTATTGGACATAGAAAATCTAGGGGATTCCTAATTAGCAATGAAAAAAATCATAAACTGATAGATTATCTATATGATATGAGAGTAATTCACGTTCTTAGGCAAGGTGTTTCCGCAAAAAATGCAGTCGGCAAAAAATATACTTTATACACACTCGACTATGGTTGTTATGTTGAGCTAATGTCCTCTAAGAATGCACCACTGGGACTTATTATTGAATCAGATGAAAATGATGAGTTACAGTATATAGAAGTTCCAAAATCTGATTATAGATCAGTAAGAAATTCGATATTAGATTTGGAAGAAGATAATGGTCAACTTAGGCTAAACCTTTTTACATCAACAGAACATCTTCAATTGCCAAATCATCAAAACAAAACAAAAAAATCAGTTGAAAGGTCTATTGATAAAAACCTTATAAATGCAATACCAGAAAACATTGGCATACTAAAGATCTATGGAACTATATACATACCAATAATATTAGTTTCCTTAGTCCTAAGAAAAGCAAAAGGATTCAAGAAAAGTAACGCATCCGAATTAACAAAAATAATTAATGAGCATATGGTGATTAATATTAACAGACCAAAAATATCTGCAAACAATATGTCTAGAGAATTAAGAAAGGATAGTATCCTGAAGTTATCCTGGCTTAATTATCATGAGAATGGTAGGCAACCACTATTCTCTCTAAATGAAAAATGGAGTGAATCTTGGGAGGAATATTTTAATAACTCAGCACCCACAATTTAAATTTTCACTATAAAGACGTTTAGGGGGGTTAATTAAAAAATCCATAATTGAAATAGGAACCCCCTTAACGTGAGTGTCCTGCGTTCAATCCGTAAGCCCATCCAGCAGCTGTTCCTTCGAGAACACTCGCCCTTCCGCTTTATCCTTCTCTGACAGCGTCAGCAATTTCTGCAGAGCAATGGCGTTCTCTCGCTTCTGCTGCTCATAGGATTCTATAACGTAGTTGATGGTCTCTACTTTCATCGTATCCCCAGGCGCTATCAATCATGCCAAGGTCCGAACATAGGCCAGATTTAGGCCACAAACAATGTTCGGCTTTACTCATGGCTGGAACCAGGCAGAAAAGATATGGCCATATAAAGAAAAACCCTCTGTAAAAACAGAGGGTTTCAGTCACTTCGGCCTAGTTACGAACAGGTTGCGGGAAGTGTCAAATCATTCCCACTCGATCGTCGCCGGCGGCTTGCCGCTGATGTCGTACACCACGCGGGAGATGCCGTCCACTTCGTTGATGATGCGGTTGGAGACGCGGCCGAGGAAGTCATACGGCAGGTGCGCCCAGTGCGCGGTCATGAAGTCGATGGTTTCTACGGCACGCAGGGAGACCACCCAGTCGTATTTGCGGCCGTCGCCCATCACGCCGACCGAACGCACCGGCAGGAACACGGTGAACGCCTGGCTGACTTTGTTGTACAGGTCGGCCTTGTGCAGTTCTTCGATGAAGATGGCGTCGGCGCGGCGCAGCAGATCGCAGTACTCTTTCTTCACTTCGCCCAGCACGCGCACGCCCAGACCCGGGCCCGGGAACGGGTGACGGAACAGCATGTCGTACGGCAGGCCCAGCTCCAGGCCGATCTTGCGCACTTCGTCTTTGAACAGCTCTTTCAGCGGCTCGACCAGGCCCAGCTTCATCTCTTTCGGCAGGCCGCCCACGTTGTGGTGCGACTTGATCACGTGCGCTTTGCCGGTGGCGGAAGCGGCGGATTCGATTACGTCCGGGTAGATGGTGCCCTGCGCCAGCCATTTCACCTGCTCTTGCTTGCAGGCTTCTTCGTCGAACACTTCAACGAACACGCGGCCGATGATTTTACGCTTGGCTTCCGGCTCGTCCACGCCCGCCAGTGCGGTCAGGAAGCGGTTTTCCGCTTCGACGTGCACGATGTTCAGGCCGAAGTGGTCGCCGAACATTTCCATTACCTGCTTGGCTTCGTTCAGGCGCAGCAGGCCGTTGTCGACGAACACGCAGGTCAGGCGTTTGCCGATGGCGCGGTGCAGCAGCATCGCGGTCACGGAGGAGTCGACACCGCCGGACAGGCCGAGGATCACGTGGTCTTCACCCACCTGCTCGCGGATGCGCTCGACCGCATCTTCGATGATGGTGGCCGGGGTCCACAGGGCTTCACACTGGCAGATGTCCAGTACGAAGCGCTCCAGCATGCGCTGGCCCTGGCGGGTGTGGGTCACTTCCGGGTGGAACTGCACGCCGTAGAAGCGTTTTTCTTCGTTGGCCATAATGGCGAACGGGCAGGTGTCGGTGCTGGCGACGGTCACGAAGTCGGACGGGATCGCGGTCACTTTGTCGCCGTGGCTCATCCACACGTCCAGCAGCGGTTTGCCGGCCGGGCTGATGGCGTCTTCGATGTCGCGCAGCAGCGCGCTCTCGTTGACGATTTCCACCTGCGCGTAGCCGAACTCGCGTTCGTTGGAGCCCTGCACATGGCCACCCAGCTGCATCGCCATGGTCTGCATGCCGTAGCACACGCCCAGCACTGGCACGCCGGCGTTGAACACGTAGTCCGGGGCGCGCGGGCTGCCGGCTTCGGTGGTGCTTTCCGGGCCACCAGAGAGGATGATGCCGCTTGGGTTGAATTCGCGGATCTGCTCTTCGCTAACGTCCCAGGCCCACAGTTCGCAGTAAACGCCGATTTCGCGCACGCGGCGGGCGACCAGTTGGGTGTATTGCGAACCGAAGTCCAGTATCATGATGCGATGCTTATGGATATTTTGTGTCATGTGAGGCGAATTCCAGCAACAAGAGAAAAAGAGCGAAAATGTGTGTTTCGGGATGGGGCTTAACGCCCCACCCCGGCCTCTCACTCAGGAGAGGTTAAGGCATTAGCCCATGCGGTAGTTCGGCGACTCTTTGGTGATGGTCACGTCGTGCACGTGGCTTTCCTGAATGCCGGCGCCGCTGATGCGCACGAACTCCGCCTTGGTGCGCAGATCGTCGATGGTGGCGCAGCCGGTCAGGCCCATGCAGGAGCGCAGGCCGCCCATCTGCTGGTGCACGATGGCTTTCAGCATGCCTTTATAGGCCACGCGGCCTTCGATACCTTCCGGCACCAGTTTGTCGGCGGCGTTATCGGTCTGGAAGTAACGGTCGGAAGAGCCTTTGGACATCGCGCCCAGCGAGCCCATGCCGCGGTAAGATTTGAACGAACGGCCCTGATACAGCTCGATTTCGCCCGGAGATTCTTCGGTGCCCGCCAGCATGGAGCCGACCATCACGCAGGATGCGCCCGCGGCGATCGCTTTGGCGATATCGCCGGAGAAGCGGATGCCGCCGTCGGCGATAACCGGAATGCCGGTGCCTTCCAGCGCTTCCACCGCGTCGGCGATGGCGGTGATCTGCGGTACGCCCACGCCGGTCACGATGCGGGTGGTGCAGATGGAGCCAGGGCCGATACCGACTTTCACCGCGCTCACGCCGGCTTCAGCCAGCGCTTTGGCGCCCGCTGCGGTCGCGACGTTGCCGCCAACGATCTGCAGATCCGGGTATTTGGCGCGGGTTTCGCGGATGCGCTGCAACACGCCTTCGGAGTGGCCGTGCGAGGAGTCGATCAGCAGAACGTCAACGCCTGCCGCCACCAGCGCGTCAACGCGCTCTTCGTTGCCGGCGCCGGCGCCGACGGCCGCGCCCACGCGCAGACGACCGTGCTCGTCTTTACAGGCGTTCGGTTTGCGTTCCGCTTTCTGGAAGTCTTTAACGGTGATCATGCCCAGCAGGTGGAAGCTGTCGTCCACCACCAGCGCTTTTTCTACGCGCTTTTCGTGCATCTTCTGCAGCACCACGTCGCGCGCTTCACCTTCTTTCACGGTGACCAGGCGATCTTTCGGCGTCATGACCGCGGTGACCGGCTGGGTCAGATCGGTCACGAAGCGCACGTCGCGGCCGGTGATGATGCCGACCAGCTCATTGTCTTCGGTGACGACCGGGTAACCGGCAAAGCCGTTGCGCGCGGTCAGCTCTTTCACTTCCTGCAGCGTGGTGGATGGGGTAACGGTCTGCGGGTCGGTAACTACGCCGCTTTCATGCTTCTTCACACGGCTGACTTCTTCAGCCTGGCGCTCGATGGACATGTTTTTGTGGATGAAGCCCAGGCCGCCTTCCTGCGCCAGCGCGATGGCCAGGCCGGATTCGGTAACGGTATCCATGGCTGCGGACAGCATAGGGATGTTCAGGCGGATGGTTTTGGTCAGTTGGGTGCCGAGCTCTGCGGTGTTAGGCAGAACCGTGGAGTGGGCTGGAACCAGGAGGACGTCGTCAAACGTCAGAGCTTCTTTAGCGATACGTAGCATGGGCAATATCTCACCAGGGTGGGCTGTGAAAAAGATAAAATATTGCCGCGGCATTATACAGAGCGGAATCGGTTGCCTCCAGCACTTTCTTACAAAAAGTCTTGATTACCTTTTTCAGCCATGTAGTATCGACCAATTAAGTGATTGTTTTGAAATTTGATCTGGGTCACATGTCGCTACCTGTTTCGCCTTCCATTTTTACCGTAAGCCGCCTCAATCAGACGGTTCGCCAACTGCTGGAAATGGAAATGGGGCAGATTTGGCTCTCCGCCGAGATCTCCAACCTCTCCCAGCCCGCCTCCGGCCACTGGTATTTCACGCTGAAAGACGATCGCGCCCAGGTGCGCTGCGCGATGTTCCGCAACAGCAACCGCCGCGTCACCTTCCGGCCGCAAAACGGCCAGCAGGTTTTGGTGCGCGCCAGCATCACGCTGTATGAACCGCGCGGCGACTACCAGCTGATCGCCGAGAGCATGCAGCCCGCCGGCGACGGCCTGCTGCAGCAACAGTTCGAGCAGCTGAAACAGCGCCTGAGCGCCGAAGGGCTGTTCGATCAGCAGTTCAAGCAGCCGCTGCCCGCCCCTGCCAAACGCGTCGGGGTGATCACCTCCGCCAGCGGCGCGGCGCTGCACGATATTCTGCAGGTATTGCAGCGGCGCGATCCGTCGTTGCCGATCGTCATCTACCCCACCTCAGTGCAGGGCGCGGAAGCGCCGATGCAGATCGTGCGCGCCATCGAGGCCGCCAACCGCCGCGACGAATGCGACGTGCTGATCGTCGGCCGCGGCGGCGGTTCGCTGGAAGATCTGTGGAGCTTCAACGACGAACGCGTGGCGCGGGCGATCTTCGCCAGCCGCATTCCGATCGTCAGCGCCGTCGGCCATGAAACCGACGTCACCATCGCCGACTTCGTCGCCGATCTGCGCGCGCCGACCCCTTCCGCCGCCGCCGAACTGGTCAGCCGCAATCAGCTCGAGCTGTTGCGCCAGCTGCAATCGCAGCAGCAGCGGCTGGAGATGGCGATGGATTACTACCTGGCGCAGCGCCAGCAGCAGTTCACCCGCATTCACCACCGTTTGCAGCAGCAGCATCCGCATCTGCGCCTGGCGCGCCAGCAGACGCTGCTGTTCAAGCTGCAGCGCCGGATGGAAGACGGCATGCAGCAACAGCTGCGCCTGGCCGCCCGCCGCAGCGAACGCGCCCAGCAGCGGCTGGCGCAGGTGCAGCCGCAGGGCCGCATTCATCGCTACCAACAGCGCGTGCAGCAGCAGGAATACCGCCTGCAGCAAGCAATGGAGCGGCAGCTCAACGCCTACCGCCAGCGCTTCGGCGTGGCCTGCAGCCAGTTGGAAACCGTCAGCCCGCTGGCGACGCTGGCGCGCGGCTACAGCGTGACGCAAACCCCGCGCGGCGAGCTGCTGAAAACCACCAAGCAGGCGCAGGTCGGCGAACTGCTGAAAACCCGCCTGCAGGACGGCTGGGTGGAAAGCGAGGTGAAAACCATCACCGTCGCCAAGAAGCCGCGCAAGAAACGCGCGGCCGAGTAACCCCTACTCCAGCGTAAAACGCTCGCCCGGTTCGCCGTTCACCCACAGCGCGCGCATTTCGCCTTCCGGCAGGCTGAGCGCCAACGTGCGCCAGGCCGGGCGGAAACGCCCTTCCGTCGTGATATCCAGCATGATGCGCTGATGGTCGCAGCGCATTTCCCAGCGCAGCCACAGCGCATCGCCCTGTCGCCAGCCTTCGCTTTCACCGTCGTCCTCAAACAACAGCCCGCTGCTTGCGCCGCAGCCCTTGAGCGGAAACAGCCGCAGCTCGCGCCGATCGTCGGCGGCCACGTCCACATGCGCCAGCCGCTGCGACAGCGGCAGCGCCGCCCCGGCGCGCACCAGCAGCGGCAAACGCTCCAGCGGCGCCGCCAGCGTCACCGTCTGGCCGCCGCCGAACCATTGGCCGCTGTAGAAGCAGTACCAGCCTTCGCCGTTGTCCGGCAGATATACCGAACGCCGGCGCTGCCCCGGCTCCACCACGCTGGCCACCAGCAGATCGCGGCCGATCAGAAAATCGTCGTTCTCGCCGAAGGTGCGCGCATCCTGTTCATGATCGAGAAAGGTCGGGCGCAGCATCGGCTCATCGTCGGCGCAGGCCTGCCACAACAGCGTGTAGAAATACGGCAGCAGTCGGTAACGCAGGTTGATCGCCTCGCGCACCGCCGGGGTGGCGGCCGGGTACATCCAGGGCTCGTTGACCGTGGCGTCGTCGTTCCAGGAGTGGATGGTGAAACGCGGATGCATCACGCCGTTTTGCACCCAGCGCACCAGCAGCTCCGCATCCGGTTTGTCGCCCGAGAAGCCGCCGACGTCGTGGCCAAGGTTATACAGCCCGGACAGGCTCATGCCCAGCCCCATGCGGATGTTGTAGCGCAGCGTCTGCCAGCTGGTACGGTTGTCGCCGCTCCAGGTCTGCACGTAGCGCTGCATGCCGGCGCAGCCGGAGCGCGAGATCAGATACGGCCGCTTCTGCGGCGCGAAGCGCTGCTGGGCCTCCATCGAGGCGCGCATCATCAGCAGCGGCATCACCGGGCGGATGTGCTTGATGGCGATTGGCCGCCCGAAGCCGTGGCAGCGCGCTTCGCCGTCCCACACTTCGTATTCGTTGTTGTCGTTCCAGGTCGAGTCGATGCCCATCTCCAGCAGCTGCTGCGTGACGCCCCGCTGCCACCAGCGCACCGCCGCAGGGTTGGTGAAGTCGAGGTGCGATCCTTCGTCGTCCCAGAAGCTGGAGCGCTCGGGCGCGTCGCTTTGCGAATCGCGGATAAACAGCCCCTGCGCCGCCACCTCCTGATACTGCGGGTGATCCTGCAGCAGGCACGGCTTGATGTTGGCCGCCAGCCTGAGGCCGGCGTCGTGAAACGCCTGGCTGAGCAGCTTGGGCTGCGGCACCTTGTCGTAATTCCAGTTGAACACGTAGCGCTTGTTGTTGATCGAGGTGTAGCCCGACGACAGCTGGAAGGAGTCGCAGGGAATGGCGTGTTGACGGCACAGCGCGATGAACTGCTGCAGCTGCTGCTGGGCATCCGGCGCGTCGGTGTAGTGCATGGTCGAGCCGCTGTAGCCCAGGCTCCACTTCGGTCCGAAGTGGGTGCGGCCGGTCAGGCGCACGAAAGCCTTAGTGACGTCCAAGACCTTCGGCCCGAGGAACAGGTAGTAATCCAGATCGCCCGCTTCGGCCTGATAGCGGCGATAGGCCGCGTGGTAGTTGTCGATCTCGTTGCCCAGATCCAACCAGCAGCTGCTCAGGTTGTCGTAAAACAGGCCGAAGCTCGCCTCCGGCCCGCGGGTGATGGTGAACGGAATGTGCTTGTACAGCGGATCGGTGCTGGCGGCGTTGTAGCCCATGGCGTCCAGGTTACGCATCTCGAAGCGGCGGCCGGTGCGCTCCAGATCGCCGGCCTTCTCCCCCAGGCCGTAATAACGCTCATCGGCGAAACGCCGCTGATAGTGCGCCACGCCGTCGCCGTGCGCATTGAGCAGGTAGGCGCTGGTCGGCCGATCCGCCGCCAGCGGCCGCCATTCGCCGGCGGCGTTGCAATATTCCCATTCCAGCCACAGCGGCTGATGCACCGTCACGCGCAGCAGCGGCGTGCTGACCATCAGCCGCTCGCCCTCCTGGCGCAGCTGGTAGCCCGGCAGGCTGAAGCCGGCGACGCTGAGCCGATCGCGCCCCTCCCAGGGCACATCCTCCTGCGGCGCGATGCTCCAGGTGCGATCCAGCGCCAGTTCGCCCTCACGTTTGATCAACACGCGGAACAGACCGTCTTCCAGCACGTACAGGCAGAAACGGTGGCGTTCATCGACCAGCAGCTCAACGTGGTCGGCATGCTGCGCCGCCAGCGTCCAGTTTTTCAAGGTTTTCATAAGCATTCCACTTAGCTGTGTGAAGGTGTTTTCTTACCGCCGCGTTCGGCGATCAGGGCAATCAGGAACAGGGCACCGATCAGATCGAAGAAGCCCATGGCGATGAACAGCGGGTTGAAGCCGATGGTGTCGGATACCGCGCCGATCAGCAGCGTGAACAGGAAGCTGGCGATCCAGGCGCTGGATCCGCGCATGCCGTTGACCGTCGCCATCTGGTTTTTATCGAACGACTCCACCACCAGCGCGCTGAGCATGCAGGAGATCACCTGGTGGCCGAAGCCGCCGATCGAGATCAGCGCGATCGCCACATAGGGATCTTGGGTGATCGCCACGAACGCCAGCGACACCATCAGGAAAGCGCCGGTCACCGAGCTGGCGACCACCGAGTTGACGCGGCTGCAGCCGAACCATTTGCGGTACAGGGTGGTGAGATAGCCGCTGGCGACGCTGCCGATATCCGCCGCCAGAAACGGCAGCCAGGCGAACATCGCGATCTGTTTCAGATCCATGCCGCGTTCGGTGGCCAGGTACAGCGGCACCCAGAAGCTGAATACCGCCCAGGCCGGCTCGGCGAGAAAGGCCGGGATGGCGATGCCGTAAAACTTCTTGTTCTTGCACAGGCTGGCCAGCGAGGTGAGGAACGGCAGCTTAGGCAGCACCGGTTCGTTGTCTTCGCGGATCAGATCCAGCTCTTGCTGGCTGAGGTTCGGGTGCTGCTGCGGCGAGTGGTAGAACAGCCACCACAGCACCACCCAGATCAGCGCCAGCCCGCCGGAGAACAGGAAGGCGCCCTGCCAGCCGAAAGAGACGTGAGCGATGACGATGATCGGCGGCGCCAGCATGGCGCCGATGGAGAAACCGACGCCGGCCCAGCCGGCGGCGATCGGCCGCTCCTTCTTCGGGAACCAGTCGGAGATCGCCTTGGCGTTGGCCGGGGTGGCCGCCGCCTCCGCGCCCCCCATGAAGAAACGCAGAATGGCCAGTTGCAGCCAGCTGCCTGCGCCGGCGTGCAGCATGCATACCACCGCCCAAATACCGGCGCAGATCAGAAAGCCCATCTTCAGGCCGATAACGTCGATCAGCCAGCCGCAGATCGGCTGAAACACCGTGTAAGCCAGTTGGAACGACGCCACCACCCAGGCATATTGCTCGGTGCTCATGTTCAGGCTGGTTTTCAGCTCCGGCGCCAGAATGCCCAGCGAGTTGCGGGTGATGTAGTTGACCGTGACACCCAGCAAGAACAGCGCCAGCATCCACCAGCGCAGCGATTTGAACTTGCGCCGGCCGCTCTGCGCGACCGCCTGATTGATCTCCACACTCATCGGTTCTCTCCCCGCGGCCGCCGGCTACGGCGACGCGCGTTTTGGTAGGGTACGTTGTGCTATCAAACACGGGGCGGTGAAAACGGGTCGGCGCCGTATCACTGGCCGACAGACAATCACAACCCCATGATTTATTTTTGTTTTCATTTTCGCACACCGTTAAAATTGGACTGACAGGTCGCTAAAATTGGTGTACCAATGCAGACTACTCAGCGAGAGCGCGCAGCGAAACGCTGTTTTTTGCAAAGATTTTCACAGGCGGGTGAAAAAATAGTCATAATGACCAAGAAATCCGGTCAAGACGCTGAAAATCTGCAATGAAAATATTCTCACGGACGAATTTGAAGGAGATCACAGAATGAACGGAAAGCTGAAAATTCAGGAGATCGCTCGCCAAACCGGGCTGTCGATCAGCACCGTTTCCCGCGTGCTGGCAGGCAAGGCCAACACCAGCGCCGAGGCGCGCCGCAAGGTGCTGGACTGTGCGCAGCAAAACGGCATTCTGCAGGGCATTTCCAGCGGCCGGCTGATGCTGAACAACGTGATGGTGTTCGCGCCGCAGCGCGCGTTCGACGTACGCACCGACATCTTCTACTACAAGGTCATTCAGGGTATCGCCGCCGCGCTGATGGAGCACGAGGTGCGCATCCGCTACTGCGGGCTGGAAGAGCAACACAGCGACGGCGCGCTGTTTCTGGAAAAGATGAGCGACCCGCACACCGAAGCGGCGCTGATCATCGGCATCGACGACGAGCATATCCACACCCTGGCCGCCGATCTGCACAAGCCCTGCGTGCTGATCAACTGCAGCGATCGGCAGATGCGGCTGGACAGCGTCTCACCGGATCATCAGCTGATCGGCGACTATTCCGCCAGCTACCTGTTTCAGCAGGGGCACAGCCATATCCTCAATCTGCAATGCCTGCGCCGCCACACCATGGAGCTGCGGCTGGCGGGCATCCGCCAGGCCTACGCCCGACATCATCTGCCGTTCGACGACGGCCGCCATCTGATCACCACCTCCGGCTTCGGCGGCGAAGAGGCCGAGCAGGCGCTGACCACCTATCTCGATGGCATCCACGGCCACGCCCCGCTGCCGACGGCGATCCTGGCCGGCGGCGACTACATGGCGGTCGGGGCGGTCAAAGCGCTCAACAAGCGGGGGCTGAGCGTGCCGGGTGACGTCTCGGTGATGAGCACCGACGGCTTCAATCTGGCGGAAATCCACGATGTGCCGCTGACCTCGGTGCAGGTGCCGCGCGACGAACTGGGTTACGAGGCGATCCAGCTGCTGCAGCGGCGCATGCTGCGCGCCGACGCGCCGCCGTGCAATCTGCTGCTGCACGGCCAGCTGGCGGTGCGCGCCTCGGTGCGACGCATCAGCCCGCACAAGACCGCGCCGGCGGTGAGCACGCATGACCACAGGCTTTATGACGAGTAGGCTACACTTAGGCACAGTGCATTCATTCGATGAGGTAAAATTTTTGCCTAAGGAGAGCCACTATGCCAGCCCAGCGCATGCGTTCCGTCATTCCTCCCTACATGCTGCGCCGCATCATTGAACACGGCAACGCCCCGCAGCGCGACTGCGCGCTGCACACGCTGAACCACGTGCAAAGCCTGCTCGGCAACAAGCCGCTGCGTTCGCCGACCGAGAAAAACGCCCGAGCCGGCGAAGCGCTCCGCGATATCTACGACGCCCAGAACGGCACCCAACTGCCCGGCAAACAGGTGCGCAAAGAGGGCCAGCCCAGCAACCACGATGTGGCGGTGGACGAAGCCTACGACTATCTCGGCGTCACCTACGATTTCTTCTGGCAGGCCTACCGCCGCAATTCACTGGATAACCAGGGGCTGCCGCTGGTCGGCAGCGTGCACTACGGCAAGGAGTACCAGAACGCCTTCTGGAACGGCCAGCAGATGGTGTTCGGCGACGGCGACGGCGAGATCTTCAACCGTTTCACCATCGCCATCGACGTGGTCGGCCACGAGCTGGCGCACGGCGTGACCGAGAGCGAAGCCGGGTTGATCTACTACCAGCAGTCCGGGGCGCTCAACGAGTCGTTGTCCGACGTATTCGGCTCGTTGGTCAAGCAGTTCCACCTGCAGCAAACCGCCGATAAAGCCGACTGGCTGATCGGCGCCGGGCTGCTCGCCGAGGGCATCAAAGGCAAAGGGCTGCGCTCGATGTCGGCACCCGGCACCGCCTACGACGATCCGCTGCTGGGCAAAGACCCGCAGCCCGCCAGCATGAAGGATTATATCCAGACCAAGGAAGACAACGGCGGCGTGCACCTCAACTCCGGCATCCCCAACCGCGCCTTCTACCTGGCGGCGACGGCGCTGGGCGGCTTCGCCTGGGAGAAAGCCGGTTACGTCTGGTATGACACGGTGTGCGACAAAGCGCTGCCGCAAAACGCCGACTTCGCCACCTTCGCCCGCACCACGGTGAAACATGCGCAAGCGCGTTTCGACCAGAGCGTGGCGGACAAGGTGCAGCAAGCCTGGCATCAGGTGGGGGTGGAATAATGAAACCGCTGCCGACGCTCAATCAGGATACGGTCATTGAGCTGGCGCGCGAGGGAGGCTTTGCCTACATTCCCAAACTGGCGGGCCAGCGCCGCATCGCGCTGGCCGATATCACGCCGGAGCAGCGGCAGCGCCTGAATCAGTTGCTGAACCAGACGCTGCCCTACGCGCAGGAAGAAGGCCAGCCCAGCTCCCCCGGCTGCGGCGACCAGCGCTACTACCGCGTGCAAATCAACTACACCAGCCCCACCCTGAGCACTGAGATCGTGCTGTTAATCCCGGAAAGCAGCGCGCCGCAGGCGCTGGTGGATCTGTGGAAAACCGGCCAGGTGGATGAGTGAGGACTTACAGCGGCTGATAGCTGAAATTCACCCGTTTTTTGGAGATCAGCCCGTGCCCGTTCTGGCACAGGTAATCCACCGCCCCGCAGGCTTTCAATTCATGCAGCGGCTGCCCGCACTCCGGGCAGCTCGCCAGCTGCCGATAATCGCGCTGGCAGGCTTCACAATGGTAGTGACCCGCTACCCACTTCATGGTCTGACGGCATTGCGGACAGTGCGCTTCCATAACGACTCCAGGTTAAATCGCGCCCCATGAGCGCAAGAAATAAATCCCCAACGCGGTGGTGAAGAACGAACCGACGGTGGTGATGGCGATAATGTTGGCCGCCAGCGTGGCGTTGCCGCCCATGGCGCGCGTCATCACATAGCTGCCCGACGCGGTCGGCGTGGCGGAAAACAGGAAGATAATGCCCAGCGCAGCCCCCTGAAACCCGCACAGCCAGCCGGCCAGCGTCATCAGGCACGGCACCAGAAACAGCTTGGCCGCCGACGACAGCGCCGCCACGTTGGACGAACGGAACATGGCGCGAAAATCCAGGCTGGCGCCGGTGCACAGCAGCGCCAGCGGCAGCGACAGCGCAGAGATATAGCTGCCGGTCTGGCGGATCACGGTCGGGATGCCCAGCCCGGTTTGCGCGTACAGCAGCCCGCACACCAGGCCGATGATCAGCGGGTTGGTAACGATGCTGCGCAGCAAAGACAGGTGGCTGATTTTCTTGCCCTGCCCGCCCTGCAGGCTGCGCGTGAGGGTGATGACCGACAGTATGTTGAACAGGATCACCGTCACCGTCAGGTACAGCGAAGCGAGCGCAATGCCTTCGCTGCCGTAGGCGGTCATGGCGTAGGCCAGGCCGACGATGGCGGTATTGGCGCGGAAACCGCCCTGTACGAACACCCCGCGCTCACGCGGTTCTTTCACCAGCCACTTGGCGGCCAGCTCCAGGAGCAGGAAGGTCGCCAGCGTGCCGACCGCGCCGAACAGCACCAGCGGCAGGTTGCCGAGCAGCTGCGGATGGTTGGTGGCGATGCTGAAAAACAGCAGGCACGGCAGCGCCAGATTGAACACCAGGCGGGTCGCGCCGTCGACGAAGCGGTCATCCATCAGGCGCCAATGGCGCAGCAGGATCCCCAACAGCATCATCAGCAGATTCGGCACGGTGACGTTAAACGCAAAACTCCAGGTTTCCCAGGACATGGTGTTCCTTCAGGCAGGCGAGGTAATCTTCAGATAATAAAACGATTTCGGGCCAATAAAAAAGGGGCGCGGCATCACTGCCGCGCCCCTCATGAGCGATTACTTGCTCTTTTTCAGGTGGCTCATCAGGCGCTTGCGCTTACGCATCTGGGTCGGCGTCAGCAGGTTGCGTTTGCCGGCGAACGGGTTGTCGCCCTCTTTGAACTGGATGCGGATCGGCGTCCCCATCACGTTCAGCGAGCGGCGGAAGTAGTTCATCAGGTAGCGTTTGTACGAATCGGCCAGGTCGCTGACCTGGTTGCCGTGGATCACCACGATCGGCGGGTTGTAACCGCCGGCGTGGGCGTATTTCAGCTTCACGCGGCGGCCGCGCACCAACGGTGGCTGGTGATCGTCAACCGCCATCTGCATGATTTTGGTCAGCATCGAGGTGTTTACGCGGCGGGTTGCGCACTCGTAGGCTTCCTGCACCGATTCGAACAGGTTGCCGACGCCGCTGCCGTGCAGCGCGGAAATGAAGTGCACGCGCGCGAAGTCGACGAAGCCCAGACGCAGGTCGAGCATCTCTTTCACGTGCTCGCGATCTTCTTCGCTCATGCCGTCCCACTTGTTGACCGCAATCACCAGTGAGCGCCCACTATTAAGGATAAAGCCGAGCAGCGAGAGATCCTGATCGGAGATGCCTTCACGCGCGTCGATCACCAGCAGCACCACGTTGGCGTCTTCAATCGCCTGCAGGGTCTTGATCACCGAGAACTTCTCGACGGTTTCAGTCACCTTGCCGCGTTTACGCACCCCGGCGGTGTCGATCAGCACGTATTCGCGTTCGTCACGCACCATCGGAATGTAGATGCTGTCGCGGGTAGTGCCCGGCATGTCATACACCACCACGCGCTCCTCGCCGAGGATGCGGTTAGTGAGCGTAGACTTACCTACGTTCGGACGGCCAACGATCGCCAGTTTGATCGGCAGATCCTGCGGGTTGAACGCTTCTTCTGGCTCTTCGTCTTCTTCGCCTTCCAGCGTTTCGCCGTTTTGCTCGGCCCAGTAAGCGGCGTTGGCCTCTTCCTCGGTCAGCTCGACGTCTTCCGGTTTTTCCGGCACAAACGGCACCAGCACGTGTTCGATCAGCTGGGTCACGCCACGGCCGTGGGAAGCGGCGATAGCGAACACTTCACCCAGGCCGAGCGAGTAGAAATCGGCGGTGGCGGTGTCCGGATCCAGGCCGTCGGTCTTGTTGGCCACCAGGAAGGTCGCCTTCTGGCGGCTGCGCAGGTGCTGGGCGATGCCCTGATCCGCCGGCATCAGGCCGGCGCGGGCGTCGACCATGAACAGCACGATGTCCGCCTCTTCGATCGCCAGCAGCGACTGACCGGCCATGCGCGTTTCGACGCCGTCTTCGGTGCCGTCGATACCGCCGGTATCGACGATGATGAATTCATTGCCTTCGATTTCAGCACGACCATACTTGCGGTCACGCGTCAGCCCCGGGAAATCCGCCACCAGCGCATCGCGCGTATGGGTTAAACGGTTGAACAAGGTGGATTTACCCACATTCGGGCGCCCGACCAGCGCGACGACAGGTATCATTGTTGAAGCCTCATTACTTAATAATCAATGCGTTACTGCACTGTGGATAGACACCAGCGGTACAGCTTATAAAAATACGAAACGGCCCCTGAACATTCAGGAGCCGTTTTCAAGCCTTGCGACGAGCGGCGTTAGCGGGTGAAAGCGTAAACTTTCCCGCCGCGAGCCTGGATGATCAGCTTGTCGCCGGCCACCATCGGCGCAGACAGGAAGCCGGAGCTGTCCACTTCCTGCTGGGCGACAAAACGGCCATCGGTGGTGTTAATCCAGTGCAGATAGCCTTCGGCGTCACCGGTCACCAGATAACCATTATACATCACCGGCGGCGTCAGGTTGCGGTGCAGCAGATCGCTCTGCGTCCACACGGTCACGCCGCCTTCGGTGCTGAGCGCGACTACGCGATCGTTCTGGTCGATCAGGTAGATGCGGCCCGCGTCGACGATGAAATCGTTCACCGAACCCAGCTCGCGTTTCCAGATAATCTGGCCGGAACGCAGATCCAGCGCCGTCAGGTTGCCGTTGTAGCCCAGCGCGTAGACCACGCCGTCAACGATCACCGGCGTGGTGTCCACGTCGTTCAGGCGATCGATTTCGGTCGCGCCGCTCGGCTGAGAAATACGCTGTTGCCAGATCAGTTGGCCCTGCTGCATCAGCACGGCGCTGACGCGGCCGTTGTCACCGCCGACGATGGCGGCGCCAAAGGCGACGGCCGGCGCGGATTCACCGCGCAGCGACAGCGAAGGCATGTCCAGGTTAACCGTCCATTTCACCGCGCCGTCGGCTTCGTTCAACGCCTGCAGCATGCCGTTGGAGGTGTGCACCAACACCATACCGTCGCTGACAACCGGACGGGAGATCGCTTCGCCGGCCACTTTGGTCTGCCAGGCGATGGCGCCGTCGGCGGTGTTCAATGCGTAAACCACCGCTTTTTCGCTGCCGACGTAAACCTTGTCACCCGCGACCGTCAGGCCGCCCGACAGCAGCGCAGACAGGTTGCTGGAGAAGAAGCCGGTCTTCTCGGAGAGATTGACCTTCCACTTCTCGTTGCCGCTGTCGGCGTCCATCGCTTTCACGATGCCGAAGCGATCGGCGGCGTAAATGGTGCTGTCCTGATAGGCCGGACGCAGGTGGGAGTAATACTCACCGATGCCGTCGCCCACCGAGGTGCTCCACGCCTTGCTCGGCGTAAACTGATTTTCAACTTTCGGCAACGGCGACATGGTAACCACGTCTTCTTCGCTGTTAAACAGCGAGCAACCACTCAGCAAGGCAGCGGAAACCAGTCCGACCAAGAGTGTTTTACGCAATTGCATGGGAATTCCCCTTAGCTGGACAAGTTATTCAATTTCATGCGCAGCAGAACCTGCAGCGCCTGAGAAGCGTTGGACTCAATGCCTTTGCTGTAAGCTTCGCGCGCGCCCTTGGCGTCGCCCTTGGCCAGCAGCACATCGCCGCGCACATCCTGCATCATCGCCGCCCAGCCTTCGCCTTTCACGCCATCCAGCGTTTTCAGCGCTTCATCCAGCTTTTTCTCCTGCAGCTGGACGCGCGCCAGACGCAGGTCGATCATCGCCAACAGGTTGTCGTCTTTGGTCTGGCCCTGCGCCAGCGCCAATTGCTGTTCCGCCTTGGCGAAATCATTCTGTTCGACAAAGTGCTTGGCCAACTGCAGCGCGGCCAATACGCCGTAGCTGTTGCCGTTAGCCTGGACAAATTTCTCCGCGGCAGCCACGTCATCCGGCTTGCCGGCCGCCAGACGATCGCTGGCTTCCTGATAGGATTGCGACGCAGCCATCATGTTGGAGTTTTCATGGCTCTGCCAGTAACGCCAGCCAACCAGGGCACCAATTCCGAGCACCACGCCCACCGCCAGCGCTTTGCCGTTCTCGGCAAAGAACCGACGCAGTGCGTCGACTTGTTCGTTTTCAGTGGTATAGACTTCCACGGCGTCCTTCTCCTTAACCTAACATCAAAGCCAGACGCGCAGCGACTTCGCTTTGCGCCAGCGTTTCTTGTTCACCACTGCGCAGGTCTTTCACCACCACCTGCTGCGCCGCCACTTCGCTCTCACCCAGGATCAGCGCGATGCGCGCGCCCCATTTGTCCGCACGGGTGATCTGCTTCTTGAAGTTGCCGCCGCCGTAATTGGTCATCAGCTTCAGCTGCGGCGCCGCGTCGCGCACCTGTTCAGCCAGCTGCATCGCCGCGCTCTGGGTGCCCGCGCCGGAAGAGATGACGTACACGTCGATAGCCGACGGCGCCTTGAATTCCGGGTTAACCGCCTGCACCAGCAACACCAGGCGTTCGAGGCCCATGGCGAAACCGACCGCCGGGGTGGCACGGCCGCCCAATTGCTCGACCAGGCCGTCGTAACGGCCGCCCGCGCAGACGGTGCCCTGCGCGCCCAGGCTGGTGGTTACCCACTCAAACACGGTGCGGTTGTAGTAATCCAGACCGCGCACCAGGCGCTCGTTAACGGTATATGGGATACCTGCCTGCGCCAAAAGTTCACACAGACCGGCGAAGTGAGCACGGGATTCTTCATCCAGGTACTCGGACAGGCGCGGCGCGTCGTTCAACAGCGCCTGCACCTCAGGATTCTTGGAGTCCAGCACGCGCAGCGGGTTGCTGTACATGCGGCGTTTGCAGTCTTCGTCCAGCACCTCGACGTGCTGCTCCAGGAACGCCACCAGCGCGTCGCGGTAGTTGGCGCGCGCCTCCAGCGAACCGATGGAGTTCAGCTCCAGCTTGACGTGCTCGGCGATGCCCAGCGCTTTCCACCAGCGGGCGGTCAGCAGGATCAGCTCGGCGTCGACGTCCGGGCCTTGCAGGCCGAACACTTCCGCACCCAGCTGATGGAACTGACGGTAACGACCCTTCTGCGGGCGCTCGTAGCGGAACATCGGGCCGATGTACCACAGACGCTGTTCCTGATTGTACAGCAGACCATGTTCGATGCCGGCGCGCACGCAGCCGGCCGTCCCTTCCGGACGCAGCGTCAGGCTTTCGCCGTTGCGGTCTTCGAAGGTATACATCTCTTTTTCCACGACGTCGGTAACTTCACCGATCGCGCGTTTGAATAACGGGGTCTGCTCTACAATCGGCAACCGGATTTCGCTGTAACCGTAGCTGCCCAGCACCTGCTTGAGGGTGCCTTCAATACGCTGCCATAATGCCGTTTCTTCCGGCAGGTAGTCGTTCATGCCGCGAATGGCTTGAATGTTCTTTGCCACGTGAGTTCTCTGTCCGTTGTCTGTAAAAATGAACCTGATTATAGGGACTTTGCCGCCCGGTATTCAACGCGGATGCGGTTTTCTGCCCTTCAGGCTCATAAACAAGCGGGCCAACAGGCCCGCCGTGTAGCAATAACGCTTATTTTTCCAGCAGGTTGACCGTGATGCGGTTGCTTTCGTCCATCATCGCGGCCTTGGCGCGAATTTTCGCTTCCAGCTGGTCGATCATCTGTTCGTTGTCGAAACGCTCTTTCTGGCGCACACCGTCTTCATAGAAGCCGCTCTTCTTGTGGCCGCCGGTCACGCCCATGGTGGACACCAGCGCTTCGCCCGGGCCGTTCACCACGCAGCCGATGATCGAAACGTCCATCGGCGTGATGATATCTTCCAGGCGCTGCTCCAGCGCGTTCACCGTGCCGATCACGTCGAACTCCTGACGCGAACAGGTCGGGCAGGCGATAAAGTTGATACCGCGCGCGCGGATGCGCAGCGACTTCAGGATATCGAAACCGACCTTCACTTCTTCGACCGGATCCGCCGCCAGCGAGATGCGCAGGGTGTCGCCGATGCCTTCAGACAGCAGCATGCCCAGGCCGATGGCCGATTTGACCGACCCGCTGCGTGCGCCGCCGGCTTCGGTGATGCCCAGATGCAGCGGCTGATCGATGCGCGAGGCCAGCAGGCGGTAAGACTGCACCGCCAGGAACACGTCCGACGCCTTGACGCTGACCTTGAACTGGTCGAAGTTGAGGCGATCGAGGATGCCCACGTGGCGCATGGCGGATTCCAGCAGCGCTTCCGGCGTAGGTTCGCCGTACTTTTCCTGCAGGTCTTTCTCCAGCGAGCCGCCGTTGACGCCGATGCGAATCGGGATGTTCTTGTCGCGGGCGCAGTCCACCACCGAGCGAATGCGCGATTCGTTGCCGATGTTGCCCGGGTTGATGCGCAGGCAGTCTACGCCGTATTCGGCAACCTGCAGCGCGATGCGATAATCGAAGTGGATATCGGCGACCAGCGGCACGTTGACCTGCTGCTTGATCAGCTTGAACGCCTCGGCGGCGTCCATGGTAGGAACCGAAACGCGGACGATGTCGACGCCCACGCGCTCCAGCGCTTTAATCTGATTAACCGTTGCTTCAACATCGGTGGTACGGGTGTTGGTCATCGACTGCACGGCAATCGGCGCGCCATCACCAATAGGCACCTTGCCGACGTAAATGCGTGTAGATTTTCGACGGTTGATGGGCGCTTGGTTATGCATTACTTACTCTCCATTGCTGCTCTGACATCACGACCGGTGCCGCGCGATTACTGCGCGGCGACGGACAGGCGAGCAACACGGTTTGACTTAACGAACCGGCTTAAATCAACCGGTTTACCCTGATACTGGATCTGAACTGCCGCCGGCGCGCCGATGGTCAGTTTATACGGCGCAGTGCCGGTCAGGTTCAGCTTGCCGCCCTGCTTCTGGGTGCCGCTGAACAGCGTCTTACCGCTCGCGTCGGTCACCTGCAGCCAGCAGTCGGCGGAGAAATCCATCACCAGCGCATTCGGATCGGCCACCGGCGCAGCCACGCCCGCATCGGCGGTCGGCAACGGCGCCTGTGCCGCCGGCGCGGTTTCCGGCAGGGTGGTCTGGCTTGGCGACACCACGGCAGGCTGCTGCTGAGCCGCGCTCGGCGCCTGGGCGGTCGCCGCCGGCGCCTGAGCCGCTGCGCCAGTATCGGCCGGCGCGGCGCTGTTGTCGGTCAACGGCACGTTGGTGCCGGTGTCGGCATTGCCGTCGGTCAGCGGCACGGACTGCCCTTCGTTATTCTGCGAAAGTTGCGCGGAGGACTGATCGGCCATGGTGGCGATCTCTTCCTGCTGGGCCTTGTGGTTTTGCCACCACCAGGCGCCGGTCAGGCCGATCACCACGAACACGATAAGCCAGGTGAAGCTCATCAGCCAGCCGTCGCGTTTCTTGCGGCGTTTGCCCAGCGAGAAGCTTTGCATCGGCGCCACTTTCGCCATCTTCAACGGCGCCTGCTTGGCCAGCATCGGCAGCAGTTCGTCTTCCGGCAAATGCACCAGCTTGGCGTAGGAACGGATGTAGCCGCGCACGAAGGTGGACGCGAGGTCAGCGGACACGCTGTCTTCCTCGATATCGCGCACGGTGGACATTTTGAGACACAGGCGTTCTGCAACGGTCTGTTGGCTCAGCCCGAGTTGCTCACGGGCCTGACGCAGGCGCTGGCCCGTCGTCATGGATACGGTTTTATCTTGGGAGGCTTCAGTATTCATTAGCTAAGAACTGCTGGTACTGTTTGGATTGTGGAAAACTTCGCGCTAGCTGCTTGCCATAGCGTTGAACGCTATCCTGACGGCCGGCTAACGCGGCGAAACGAATCTGTAACCATAAGCTGCTGGCGCTGGCCGGCAGAACATGCTGATAAACATCCAATAAAAGTTGCGACTGGGCGCGCTTCCCTTCTCCAAATTGCTTTTCGGCCTCCGCCAACAGCGGAGTGCCTTTGTCCGGATCGACTTTCAGCGCGCGGCTCAACAGCGTGCGCGCCTCATCGTTTTGTCCGGCCTTGAGAAAACAGTAACCTGCGTTTTCCAGGCTGTCGGCGACCTGGCCATAATCGGGCGCCAGCGCCGCAGCGCTAAACTGCTGTTGCGCCGGTACATACTGCCCTAAACCGCAAAGAAACGCACCGTAATTATTCAATACGGTGCCATTGCCCGGCGCAAGTTTGAGCGCTTGCCGATAACGCTGTTCGGCCGCGGCATTTTCACCGATCCGCTGCTCATAGAGTGCCATGCCCAACTGAGTGCGGTAATCCTGCGGAGCTGCGTCCAACGCCTTTTCCAGGTTCTGGCGCGCGGCGTCCATATCGCCTTGCTGCAGGTACTCCAGGCCCAGCTGCAACCGCGTCTGGCCCGCCTCAGAGACTTGCGCTTCCTTTTCCGGCGCTGAACCGGAACACCCGGCCAACAACCCGGCCGCCAGCCACACACCCCACAGTTTCAGCTTCATGCCCGCATTCATTTCCTTATCGGCCGTCAGCTAACGCCCGCCAGCGACACGCTTTCGCATAACAGGCTGTTAGATAACAAAAAATGGTGCTATAGGATTCAGACCGCCCGTACGTTGATAGGTTCCCCGGCCATTTTCTTCTTCAGGGTACGCTTGGTACGGTCGATCACTTCACCCGCCAGTTGCCCGCAGGCGGCGTCGATATCGTCACC
Source organism: Serratia sp. MF1(2023) (assembly GCF_030954545.1). Taxonomy (NCBI): domain Bacteria; kingdom Pseudomonadati; phylum Pseudomonadota; class Gammaproteobacteria; order Enterobacterales; family Yersiniaceae; genus Serratia; species Serratia sp. MF1(2023). The sequence goes on from NZ_JAVHUX010000045.1 coordinate 142,954, forward strand.
ACGGGTTTTACGAACAATAGTCGTAAAGCCGTATTCCATCAACACCTTGGAGAAACGATCCACCCGGCTGTTGGAGCTGCGGCCGTAAGGGGCACCCGGGAACGGGTTCCATGGGATCAGGTTGATCTTGCACGGCGTGTCTTTCAGCACTTCCGCCAGCTGATGCGCATCGTCGGTGCTGTCGTTGATATGATCCAGCATCACGTACTCGACGGTCACGCGGCCCTGGTTGGCGTTGGATTTCTCCAAATAGCGACGCACCGCGGACAGGAAGGTCTCGATGTTGTACTTGCGGTTGATCGGCACGATCTCATCGCGGATGGTGTCGTTCGGCGCGTGCAGCGAGATCGCCAGCGCCACGTCGATCATGTCGCCCAGCTTGTCCAGCGCCGGCACCACGCCGGAGGTAGACAGGGTCACGCGGCGTTTGGACAGGCCAAAGCCGAAGTCGTCCAGCATGATTTCCATCGCCGGCACCACGTTGTTCAGGTTGAGCAGCGGCTCGCCCATCCCCATCATCACCACGTTGGTGATCGGGCGTTGGCCGGTCACCTTCAGCGCGCCGATGATTTTCGCCGCGCGCCACACCTGGCCGATGATTTCCGACACGCGCAGGTTGCGGTTGAAGCCCTGCTGCGCCGTCGAACAGAATTTGCACTCCAGCGCGCAGCCTACCTGCGAGGAGACGCACAGCGTCGCGCGGTCGGCTTCCGGGATATACACGGTTTCGACCTGCTGATCGCCGACTTTAATCGCCCACTTGATGGTGCCGTCGGCCGAACGCTGTTCTTCCGCCACTTCCGGCGCGCGGATTTCCGCCACGCGTTGCAGCTTGCCGCGCAGGACTTTGTTGATGTCGGTCATCTGCTCGAAATCGTCGCAGCAGTAGTGGTAAATCCACTTCATCACCTGATCGGCGCGGAACGGTTTCTCGCCCATTTCGGCGAAGAACTCGCGCATTTGCTGGCGGTTCAGGTCCAGCAGGTTGATTTTGGCCGCAGCCGGTTGCTCCACGTTAACGGAGGGGGTAGTCAGCGAATTATTTTCAGACACGGTGTGCTCGGACGTGATGGGTTCTAACATAATGATCTCTGGCCTCGTTATTACACGTTATGGCGCTAAAGAATGGACAGTAAGTTGTGCATTTCAGCCCGCATGATTCGGGTGGCGGCACTAAAAACACGCCCCTGACAAGTCGTCTTATCAGGGGCGCGGCATTGTACAAATTTTAGTAGCGGGTGGCTACGGCTGAAAGGCATTCAGGGCATTTTTATTGTTTCAGCCGGTGAATGCCTGGCTATCAGCTCAGAAACGGCACGATTAACGTGCGCAGATTTCGCTTTCGTTGAAGAAGTAAGCGATTTCGCGCTGTGCGGATTCAACGGAATCGGAACCGTGAACGGCGTTAGCGGTGAAGCTGTCCGCGTAGTCGGCACGCAGGGTGCCGGCCAGCGCGTTGTCCGGGTTGGTTGCGCCCATGATGTCGCGGTTGCGCTGCACGGCGTTTTCAGATTCCAGAACCTGCACCATGATTGGGCCGGAGGTCATGAACTCAACCAGACCGTCGAAGAATGGGCGGCCTTTGTGCTCAGCGTAGAAGCCTTCAGCTTGCTCGCGAGTCAGACGCAGCATTTTAGCGGCGATGATTTTGAAACCGGCGCGCTCGAAACGAGCGTAGATAGCGCCGATGTCGTTGTTGGCTACAGCGTTTGGTTTAACGATGGAAAAGGTACGTTCTACGGTCATGATGGCCTCTGTATGACTTCCAAAACAGGCCGGTCTGCAATGTTGCCGGCCTTCTCAAGTGGCGCAGATTATATGTGCGCCGTTAACGCTTGCCTACGGGAAAAACAACATTTCATTAAAAAAATATGATCTTCATGATTCATTTTCGACCACGCGGCGGCGCTACTGGGTCTTGTCGGTAGACGGGATCAAATTGCGCAGCCAACTGCCCCAGCGGCGCTGATAAAACGGCTGCGTATGGGAGATCAGATAGTGGCTGATGCCGCGCTCGTTCTCCGACACCAGGCAGAAATCCACCGGTTCGTCGTTCGGCGCCGTTTCGCTGGCGACGCTGCCGGCCTCGTTGATCAACGCCTCGATCTCCGCCGGCTCGGCGTCCACTTCCAGCCCGATCAGCAGATTCGGCTTCTCGTCCGCCGCCTGATCGTGCATCAGCGCCAGAAACGCGCGGCGCACCGGTTTGCGCTGGCTGAACAGCGTAGTCAACGCATCCACCATCGCCGACGGATACTCTTCGGGCTGCCCCAGCAGGATTTGGGTCTCTTTGTCGACGTAATGCTCAACCGGTTTGACGACGCCGCCGGTCGCCAGCAGCATCGCCACCTCTTCCGGATAGAACTCCTTGCCGTACTCCGCCTTCGGGTTGAGGAACAGATCCGCACCCTGGGTGATTTCGAACAGCACCCGCGCCGGCATGGCGATGAACGGCTGTTCGTCCTCAACGGCTTTCTGCAGCGCTTCCAGCGAGGTGAAGAACGGAATGATGCTGCCGCCGTCCTGCTTCTCCCAATGCTGGATATTGACCGGCGTATCCGCGTTCAGCGCGATGTCGCCGTCCTGCTGCACCTGCTCGCTGTCGCCGAGGATCAGCACCGTGGCGTCGAGCAGTTCACGGAAGAACGCCGGGCGGTGGGCCGGCTCCGTCACCGCCAGCTTCAGCAGGCGTTCAAGTTCGTTCTCGCTCGGGGCGGCATCGTGATGATGGGCACTCATGGCAAACTCCAGGGATAAAATAGCGAGGCCCAGCATGCTGGGCCCCGAAGATAATGCGCATTCTAGCGCCCGACGCGGCGGGCGTTCAATTATTTGGCTTTGCTCAGCAGCAGATTGGCCAGGGTACGCACGCCCAAACCGGTCGCGCCGGCCGACCACTGCTCCACCGCGCCTTTGCGGTAGGTGGCGGAACAGTCGATGTGCAGCCAGCCTTGTTGGTAATTCTTGACGAAATGCGACAGGAAGGCCGCCGCGGTGCTGGCGCCGGCGGTGTAGGCCGGGCCGGCCACGTTGTTCAGCTCGGCGAAGTTGGACGGCAGCTGGCTGCGGTGGAACTCGGCCAGCGGCAGACGCCAGAACGGCTCTTGCTCGGCGGTGGCGCTGTTCAGCAGCTCCTGCGCCAGCGCGTCGTCGAAGCTGAACAGCGCATGGTAGTCGTTGCCGACCGCGGTTTTGGCGGCGCCGGTCAGGGTCGCGCAGTCGATAATCAGCTGCGGGTTCTGCTCAGAAGCGTCAATCAGGCCGTCGGCCAGCACCAGGCGCCCTTCCGCATCGGTGTTCATTACCTCGACGGTTTTGCCGTTGCGGTAGCGAATGATGTCGCCCAGTTTGAAAGCGTTGCCGCTGACCATATTGTCGGCGCAGCACAGGTACAGCTTCACGCGCTGCTTCAGGCCGCGCGCCGCCGCCAGCGCCAGGGCGCCGGTGATGGTGGCCGCACCGCCCATGTCAGCCTTCATCGAGTCCATAAAGGCGCTCTGTTTCAGGCTATAACCGCCGGTATCGAAGGTGATGCCCTTGCCGACCAGGCAGGCGAACACCGGCGCGTCCGGGTTACCGGTCGGGTTGAAGTCCAGCGCCAGCAGCACCGGCGGACGCTCGGAGCCGCGGCCGACGGTGTGGATGCCGGCATAGTTCTGCTCGCGCAGATCTTCGCCCTTGGTGATGCGGTAGCTGACGGCATCGCAGCCGACGTCGCACATCAGATCGACGGCGCGGGTCGCCAGTTGCTCTGGCCCCAGCTCTTCCGCCGGCATGTTGATGGTGTCACGCACCCAGTCAACGATCTTCAGGCGCTTATCCAGCTCCTGACGCGCGGCTTCCGGCAGCTCGGCCCATTCGACGTTGCGCTGCCCTTTCGGCCCGCGGTAGCCCTGCCAAAACGCCCAGCTGTTTTCCAAGTCCCAACCGTCGCCGGCCAGCTTGACGTTTTTGATGCCCTGACCGTCAATTTTGCGGCCCGCGCGCTGGATCGCGCCCAGCTTGTCGGTGCCGGTCAGGTGGATGGTCATCCCTTCGCCGTTGGTGCTGAGCAGCGCTTTTTCGCCCCAACGGGCGTCGGCAGGTTGTTGCGACAGCGTGACCTGCATGAATTCTGTTGTCATAGCCTTCTTACTCCGGATGTTCCCTTTATTATTTCATTAGGGCTTTATTGCATACCCTATGGATTTCAAATTGCAGCTAGGCGCCCAGCGATCTCATCCCCAGGAGCTTACTCAGGTAAGTGACTGGGGTAAGACAAATCTGCCGGGAGCAGATTTGAACGCTGCTCGCAGCGGCCCCTTGGGGCGTGGCCCACGGATGGGCCACGTAACTACGTGCAGGTAACAACGCTGCGGTTTGAAAGACGACGGGTATGTCGGATACAAAATAAACGGGCCGCCCATGGCAGCCCGTTACGCTATTTACTCCGCTTCATCTAACCAGACCAGCAGGATCGCTTCCAGTATTTTTTCGTTGGAAGCCTGCGGATCGTCGTCGAACTCTTCCAGATCGCAGATCCACTGATGCATGTCGGTAAAACGCACGGTTTTCGGATCGGTGTCCGGGTATTGGTCGTACAGGGCTTCGCCGATTTCACGGCTGTCGGTCCACTTCAGTCCCATTATGATCTCCGGGTTGGCGCTGCGGCTAACAATTAATGCTCACGCGCGTGGTTGACGGTGTAGCGCGGCATTTCGACCACCAGATCTTCGTCGGCGACCAGCGCCTGGCAGCTCAGGCGGCTTTCCGGCTCCAGCCCCCAGGCCTTGTCCAGCATGTCGTCTTCCAGCTCGCTGCTCTCTTCCAGCGAATCGAAGCCTTCACGCACGATGCAGTGGCAGGTGGTGCAGGCGCAGGATTTCTCGCAGGCGTGCTCGATTTCAATGCCGTTGCGCAGCGCAACGTTGAGGATCGACTCCCCTTTTTCAGCTTCCAGAACCGCCCCTTCCGGGCAAAGATCTTGATGGGGCAGGAAAACAATTTTAGGCATGGTTAAACCTCATCCACAGAATGGCCAGCCAGCGCGCGGCGAATGGAAGCGTCCATGCGGCGCGCGGCAAAATCTTGCGTTTGTGCATCTAATGTTTTGATGGCGTCTTCGATAGCGGCGGGATCTTCCCCCTGCACCGCCTGCTGCAACGCCTGGGTCGCGGCGGCGATCGCCTGGCTTTCCGCCTCGCTCAGCAGCGCGGCGTCGCTGGCCAGCGCACCCTGCAGGCTTTCCAGCACCCGCGCGGCTTCCACGCGTTGCTCCGCCAGCTTGCGCGCGCCCACGTCGCTTTGCGCGTTGGCCATCGAATCCTTGATCATGCCGGCGATTTCGCTGTCCGACAGGCCGTACGACGGCTTCACCTGGATCGAGGCTTCCACGCCGGTGGATTTCTCCATCGCGGTGACGCTCAGCAGACCGTCGGCATCCACCTGGAAGGTGACGCGAATGTGCGCGCCCCCGGCAGGCAGCGGCGGCAGGCCGCGCAGCGTGAAACGCGCCAGCGAACGGCAGTCCTGCACCAGCTCGCGCTCGCCCTGCAGCACGTGGATCATCATCGCGCTCTGGCCGTCTTTAAAGGTGGTGAATTCCTGCGCGCGCGCCACCGGAATGGTGGTGTTGCGCGGGATCACTTTCTCCACCAGACCGCCCATGGTTTCGAGGCCCAGCGACAGCGGGATCACGTCCAGCAGCAGCATGTCGCTGTCCGGCTTGTTGCCCACCAGAATGTCGGCCTGGATCGCGGCGCCGATGGCGACCACTTTATCCGGATCGATCGACGTCAGCGGCGTGCGGCCGAAGAAGGCGCCCACCTGCTCACGCACCAGCGGCACGCGGGTGGAACCGCCGACCATCACCGCTTCCAGCACCTCGTCGGCGGCGACGCCGGCGTCTTTCAGCGCGCGGCGGCAGGCCATCAGCGTGCGTTTCACCAGCGGAGCGATCAGCGCTTCGAACTGGGCGCGGGTCACCTCGCCCTGCCAGCCGGCCACCTCGACGCGCACGCTGTCGGCATCGCTCAACGCGATTTTGGCGGCGATGGCGGCGTCCAGCAGCTGGCGCTGCACGCCGTGATCGCTGCGATCGGCCACGCCGGCCTGCTCGCGCAGCCAGTCGGCCAGCAGGTGATCGAAGTCGTCGCCGCCCAGCGCGGAATCGCCGCCCGTGGCCAGCACTTCGAACACGCCGCGGCTGAGGCGCAGAATGGAGATATCAAAGGTGCCGCCGCCCAGATCGTAAACCGCGATCACCCCTTCCTGGCCGGAGTCCAGCCCGTAGGCGATCGCTGCCGCGGTCGGTTCGTTCAGCAGGCGCAGGACGTGCAGGCCGGCCAGACGCGCCGCGTCTTTGGTGCCCTGGCGCTGCGCGTCGTCGAAGTAGGCGGGAACGGTGATCACCACGCCATCCAGCTCCCCTTCCAGCGCCGCTTGCGCGCGCGCGGACAGGGCCCGCAGGATATCGGCGGAGACGCCGACCGGGTTAACCGGACCGGCGGCGGTGACGATCAGCGGCAGGCCGTTGTCGCTGGCCTGGAATTGATAAGGCAGGTTCGGGTAACGCTGCTGCACGTCCGCCAACGAGCGGCCCATCATGCGCTTGATGGAGCTGACGGTATTGGCCGGATCCTGCGCCGCCTGTTGGCGCGCCTCCCAGCCGACGCGCTGCGCGTCCGCCTGATAATGCACCACCGAAGGCAGCAAATGGCGGCCCTGTTCGTCGGCCAGCGTTTCCGCTTGCCCACTGCGCACCGTGGCGACCAGCGAGTTGGTGGTGCCTAAGTCGATGCCGGCGGCCAGACGTCGTTGGTGCGGCGCGGCGCTGAGGCCAGGCTCACTAATTTGTAATAAGGCCATGTTGAAGCTTCCACAATCAGAATCAGAAGGTGTTACTCAAAACCCAGCAGTTTTTCTTCGAGTTGTTCAACCTGTTGCTGGAGTTTGTCCAAAAAGCGCAGCTTGCGCACGGTGTCGGCGGCGTCCGCCCACTGCTCGCCGTCCAGCTGCTGCAGCATCAGCGCACTGCGCTGTTTGATGGAGGCGGCCAGCCGCGCGCCGAAATCGGCCAGCAGGCTTTCCGCTTCCGGCTTGCGCTCAATGGCATCGAGCTCTTCGCGCAGTTCCAGCTGTTCCATCAGAAAGGCGGTGTCGCGCATCGTATGCTGTTCGTTGCCCAGATCGAAGCCGTGCAAAGATAGCATATACTCCGCGCGTTTTAACGGGTGCTTCAGCGACTGGTAGGCTTCGTTGATGGTCGCCGCCTGCTGCAACGCCATCAGGCGTTCGCGCTCCGGCTGGTTGGCGAAACGATCGGGGTGAAATTGGCGCTGCAGATCCTGGAAGCGGGACGCAAGCAGGCTGCCGTCCACGGTGTAGCGAACTGGCAGCCCGAATAAAGTAAAGTAATCCATAGCGTGCTCTGGGCGTTAGCGGATGAAGTTCCCCCGCCGAAACGGGGGAGCACGATGGACTGTCAGACGTTGAAACTCTCGCCGCAGCCGCATTCGCTTGAGACGTTCGGGTTGTTGAACTTGAAGCCTTCGTTCAGGCCTTCCTTAACGAAATCAAGCTCGGTGCCGTCAAGGTAAACCAGGCTCTTGCCGTCGATGATCACCTTGATGCCTTTGTCTTCAAACACGATGTCGTCATCGTTGGCTTCGTCAACAAATTCCAGCACGTAGGCCATTCCGGAGCAGCCGGAAGTTCGCACTCCCAGACGCAGGCCGAGACCCTTGCCGCGGTTCGTCAAAAACGCCTGAACACGCTGCGCAGCGCTGTCGCTCATGGTAATAGACATCACAACCTCACACTTCAAATCAAAGCCCGGCGTGGCCGGGCCGACTCAGACAAATTACTCGGCGCTATGCTTGCTCTTATAGTCGGCAATCGCTGCTTTGATGGCGTCTTCAGCCAGGATCGAGCAGTGAATTTTGACCGGCGGCAATTCCAGCTCTTCGGCGATCTGGGTGTTTTTGATCGCTTCAGCCTGATCGAGCGACTTGCCTTTCATCCATTCGGTCACCAGCGAGCTGGAGGCGATGGCGGAACCGCAGCCGTAAGTTTTAAAGCGCGCGTCTTCGATGATGCCTTCATCGTTAACCTTGATTTGCAGCTTCATGACGTCGCCGCAAGCCGGCGCCCCTACCATGCCGCTACCGACGGTAGGATCTTCGTTGTCGAAGGAACCCACGTTGCGCGGGTTTTCATAATGATCGATTACTTTTTCGCTGTAAGCCATGACCTTGCTCCTGAAACCTGAGAATTAATGATGCGCCCATTCGATACTGTTGATGTCCACGCCCTGCTTGAACATCTCCCACAGCGGAGACAGATCGCGCAGACGGCCGATGGATTTACGCACCAGTTGAATGGTGTAGTCGATCTCTTCTTCCGTGGTGAAACGCCCCAGGGAGAAACGGATCGAGCTGTGCGCCAATTCATCGCTCATGCCCAGCGCGCGCAGCACGTAGGACGGCTCGAGGCTGGCGGAGGTACAGGCTGAACCGGAGGAAACGGCCAGGTCTTTCAGCGCCATGATCAGCGACTCGCCTTCAACGTAGTTGAAGCTGACGTTCAGGATGTTCGGTGCGCCGTGCTCCAGATCGCCGTTCAGATACACTTCTTCCATATCTTTCACGCCGTTCCACAGACGATCGCGCAGGGTGCGCAGACGCGCCATCTCTTCGGTCATCTCTTCTTTGGCGATGCGATAAGCTTCGCCCATGCCGACGATCTGGTGGACAGGCAGGGTGCCGGAGCGCATGCCGCGCTCGTGACCGCCGCCGTGTATCTGCGCTTCGATGCGGATGCGCGGCTTGCGGCGCACGTACAGCGCGCCGATGCCTTTCGGGCCATAGATTTTGTGGCCGGAGAACGACATCAGGTCGACTTTCAGCTTGCTCAGATCGATAGGCAGTTTGCCCACGCTCTGGGTGGCGTCAACGTGGTAGATGATACCGCGCGCGCGGCACATTTCGCCGATCGCTTCGATGTCCTGCACCACGCCGATTTCGTTGTTGACGTGCATGATGGAGACCAGAATGGTGTCATCGCGCAGCGCCGCTTCGAGATCCTGCAGGCTGATGATGCCGTTGCTCTGCGGCGCCAGATAGGTCACTTCGAACCCTTCGCGCTCCAGCTGACGGCAGGTGTCCAGCACGGCTTTGTGTTCGGTTTTGCTGGTGATGATGTGCTTGCCTTTTTTCTGGTAGAAATTGGCAGCGCCTTTGATCGCCAGGTTGTCAGATTCGGTCGCCCCGGAGGTGAAGACGATTTCGCGCGGGTCGGCACCCACCAGTTCGGCGATTTGGTTACGGGCGATGTCTACCGCCTCTTCCGCCTGCCAACCGAAACGGTGGGAACGGGAAGCCGGGTTGCCGAAAGTGCCGTCCAGGGTCAAAAACTGCATCATCTTCTCAGCAACGCGCGGGTCAACCGGCGTCGTTGCTGAGTAATCCAGATAAATCGGTAATTTCATTGCTCTTGTGCTCCGTACATCACTTCCAAAAACTAAAATAATTTCGCCAGCTGCTTATGCGCGCAGATTAACGTTGATAGTTTCTTGCGGACGACCGTTGGCCGTGCGGCGCGTATCGTTGTTTTGACGATCCGCCACCACCAGCACTTCCTGGTTGTTGACCAGTTCTGCCAGCGTAATGTTGTTCAGGAACCCGCTGATGCGCTCGCTCAGATCGCGCCACAGGGCGTGGGTCAAGCAGCGATCGCCGCCCTGACAGCCTTCTTTGCCCTGGCACCGGGTTGCATCTACCGATTCATCGACGGCAGTGATGACAGCGCCAACGGCGATCTCACCCGCGTCTTTACCCAGCAGATAACCACCGCCCGGGCCGCGCACGCTGGCCACCAGGCCATTCTTGCGCAGACGGGAGAATAATTGTTCCAGATAAGAGAGCGAAATACCCTGGCGTTCGGAAATGTCCGCCAGTGGCACCGGCCCTTCCTGGGAATGCAGCGCTACGTCAAGCATAGCGGTTACGGCATAACGGCCTTTGGATGTCAGTCTCATAGCTCAATGGTTACCTGTTGGTCAAATATGGCCGAAAGTCTGACATTCCTGAGTAAAACAGTCAACTATTTAACCTAGTAATTGACTCAAGTATTAGCACGTTTTGAACTTAGCAAGAACAAAGGTATATAAAATACATGTTATAACCTTTGGATAACTAATACTATTGTCACCCGCCGCTATGCCACATCAATTAATTACCTTGATGTTTATCCTGTTTCTCGATCGACGTCAGCATGCCGCGCAGGATATTCAGCTCCTGCCCTTCCGGGCGCGCGCGGGTGAACAGCCGACGCAGGCGGCTCATCACCTGGCCCGGATGGGACGGGCGAATAAAGCCGGTGCGCTGCAGCGTCTGCTCCAGGTGCTGATAGAAACGCTCGAGGTCATCCACCAGCGGATACGGCGTCTCTTCCAGCTGCGGCGCGCCCGCCTGTTGGCGATCGAGGTAAGCCACGCGCACTTCGTACGCCAGGATCTGCACCGCCATCGCAAGGTTCAGCGAGCTGTAGTCCGGGTTGGCCGGAATGGCGACGTGGTAGTGGCACTTCTGCAATTCATCGTTGGTCAGCCCGACGCGTTCGCGGCCGAACACCAGCGCCACCGGCGCGTGCTCGCCCTCGTGCACCGCGCACACGCCGCATTCACGCGGCTCCAGCATCGGCCACGGCAAGGTGCGAGAACGGGCGCTGGTGCCCACCACCAGGCTACAGCCGGCGATGGCGTCATCGAGGGTGTCGACGATAGTGGCGTTGCCGATCACGTCACTGGCGCCGGCGGCCAGGGCGATGGCCTGAGAATCGGGTTTGATCAGCGGATTAACCAGATAAAGGTTGGTTAAACCCATGGTTTTCATGGCTCTGGCGGTCGAGCCCATGTTGCCGGTATGTGAAGTCTCTACCAGAACAATGCGGATATTGTGCAGCATACAAACTCTGAGCGTGGCGGAAAATCGCAGCATCTTAACACAGCCATAGGCAATTTGCCGAACAGCTGCTATACTTCGCGCCGTTTCCTGTTCTTTAACATCCTAGTTGGAAGATACCCATGCATCCGATGCTGACTATCGCCGTGCGCGCTGCGCGCAAGGCCGGTAACCTGATTGCCAAAAACTACGAAACCCCGGACGCTGTAGAAGCGAGCCAGAAAGGGACCAATGACTTCGTCACCAACGTCGATCGCGATGCAGAGCATCTGATCATCGACGTCATCCGCAAGTCTTATCCGCAACACAGTATCGTGAGCGAAGAACGCGGTGAGCTGATCGGCGAAGATCGCGATGTGCAATGGGTGATCGATCCACTGGATGGCACTGCAAACTTCATCAAACGTTTCCCTCATTTCTCCGTTTCCATCGCCGTACGCATCAAAGGCCGTACTGAAGTGGCCGTGGTTTACGATCCGATGCGCAACGAACTGTTCACCGCCACTCGCGGCCAGGGCGCACAGCTCAACGGCTACCGCCTGCGCGGCACCAACGCCAAAGATCTGGATGGCACCATCCTGGCGACCGGCTTCCCGTTCAAGGTCAAACAGCACGCAACGCCTTACATCAACATCGTCGGCAAGCTGTTCACCCAGTGCGCAGACTTCCGCCGCACCGGTTCCGCGGCGCTGGATCTGGCCTATGTGGCCGCCGGCCGCGTAGACGGTTTCTTCGAAATCGGCCTGAAGCCGTGGGATTTCGCCGCGGGCGAACTGCTGGTGCGTGAAGCCGGCGGCCTGGTGACCGACTTCGTCGGCGGCCACAACCACTTCAGCTCCGGCAACGTGGTGGCAGGCAACCCGCGCGTAGTGAAAGCCATGCTGGCCACCATGCGTGAAGAACTGAGCGAAGCGCTGAAGCGTTAATCGCCAGAAGCGAATCGAAAAAAGCGCTGCCGATGCAGCGCTTTTTTTATGCCCGTTAGCGGGAGAAGGGACGGATGCCGCCGCCGAATTCCGGCTGCGCGCTGACGTACAGCAACAGCCCGGCGGCCAGCAGGATCAGGCCGCCGGCCAGCGCCAACGCCCCCCAGGCCACCGCGCTCCAGGCGGCGGGCGCGCGCGAACGGCTGAGGCGCACCGCCAGCCGGCGGCTGTAATGTACCAGCAGCGCCAGCATCGAGATGGTCAACGAGGTGCCGAACGCCATCGCCAGCGCGGAGATCACTCCCCAGCCGAACACGCCGATCACTTTGGAGAACAGCAGCACCAAAATCGCCCCCGAACAGGGGCGCATGCCCATCGCCAGCACGATGGCGGCCTGAGTGCGCCAGTCGCTTCCCGCCTGCAGCTCGCTGTCGCTCGGCAGATGCCGGTGGCCGCAGCCGCAATTGGCGCTGTGCACATGATCCGCCGCCAGCGGCGTCAGGCTGTTGATGCGCAGCGCCGGCGCCGGGCGCATCGCCTTGATCGCCGCAAACAGGCGTTTCAGCGCGCGCCAACTCAGCAGCACGCCAAGCAGCATCACCAGAATAAAGCTGCCCTTCTCCAGCCAGAAACTGCTTTGGTGCAGCTGGCGCGAAGAGAGCTGCAATACCACCAGCATCAGCGTGACCAGCGCGATCGCTACCCCACCCTGCACCAGCGAGGCGGCGAAGGTCAGCTTCAGGCTGCTTTTCAGCCGCGCCGGATGGGTAGCCAGGTAGGTGGCGATCACCACTTTGCCGTGGCCGGGGCCGAGCGCATGCAAGACGCCATAGCCGAGGCTGAACAGCATCAGCGCCAGCCCGGCCTGCTGCGGCGCGGCCTTCACCTGCTGCAACAGCCCCGCCATCTGCTGGTGCAGCGCTTTTTGCCACACCACGCTCTGCATCAGCAGCTGCGGCCAATAGTGCCACGCCAGCAGCGCGGCGGCCGCCAGCGCCAGCGTGAACGGCAGCAGCGGCCACAGGCCGAAGGCCCAGTGGCGCCGGCTCGTCGTCGGTTGCGAGAGATTTAACGACATTGCAGCGTCACCCGCTGGGCGAACTGCTGCCCCAGCGCCAGGTCTTCGCCGGGCGAGTCGTTCTTGTCGAGCGACAGCGCATAGGCCTGCAGCGACGCATTCGGCTTCGGCGTCATCAGCTTGTAGCTACACAGCTGCGCCATCTCCGGCGGCAGATGCAGCGCATTTTGGTCTTTATAGGTCATATCCACAAAATAAGTCGGATCGTAAGTCGAAAGTTCGAACGGCTTGCCCGCCAGCGGCTGCGGCTCGGCCAACGGCAGCACGAACTCCAGCACCGCCTGGTTGCCCTGGCGCGACAGGTGATATTCACTGGGCAAGTTCAGGTATTTCACCGGTTTGCCGTCGCGGTAAAGATCGGTGAAATAGTGCTGCCCCAGCACGTTGGCCATCACTTCCGCCGCCAGCTTTTTCCACACTGCCGAATCGCTCTTGGCGTTTTTCGCATCGTAGAGCAGATCCGCCGAGGTGATTTCATCCATCACCCACACCATTTTCAGGCCGACCAGCCGCTGGTCTTTGGCGACGAAGGTGGTATTCATGTCGATAAAGCTGTGCGGATGAGCGATCGCACCGGCGCTGAACACGGCGCCGAAGGCAGCCAAAAGACGACGTAACTTCATCATTATCCTGTCTTACCTGCATTTGTTATAACGTAACACAAATAGATGCCTAACGGCCCGCCTCTCCCGGCGATATTTGTGACGAAAGTTGTAAGCCGAAGTAAAAGCCGCGCGGTAATCCTGCCGTCACAAAGCCTTTTGCTATGCTTAGGCATAATCGCAACCTTTTATGCCGGAAGGTGATAATGAGCCTGGACACCTCTCCCGTGCCCGAGCTCTCCGGACAACAACGGCGCTGCCATCTGCTGCTGATGCTGTACACGCCGGAGCCCGAGTTACAGCTGGAGACCCTAAGCCGAATCAACGGCGTCGCCCCCCCGATAACCCGGCAAGATATAGCCGAGGTGGCCAGTGAAATCCAGCGTTTCCATCACCTGGAGATCGCCGTCGATCCCGACCATGGCTACCAACTGCGGGGCAGCGTGCTCGACCAACGCCTGTGCCTCATCCACTGGCTGCGGCGGGCCCTGCGCTGCAGCCCGCGGTTTGTCGAAGGCGATTTCGCCCCGCGCCTGCGGCAAGCGCTGGCGACCGATGCCTCCCCGGCGTCTGCGCTGACAGAGGCGATCGACGCCTGCGAGCCGCTGCTCAGCCGCCACTTCGATGCGCGCGACCGCCAATTCCTGCAGCATTACCTGCTCTACTACGCCTGGCAAAATCGCCTGCAGCAGCATCCGCGTTTCGACGCGGTTCAACGCGACTGGCTGCGGAAAAAGCCGGAACAGCAAGCCGCCGCCTGGCTGCATCAGGCCTGCAACCGGCTGTTTAACCAGCCGCCGCAGGCAGACGAGCGCGATTTTTTGGCGCTGACGTTTACCATGTTGAAAAATCACAGCTACCACAGCAACGACTCAGCGCAAGAGCGGAGATTGATGGTGGCGATCGACAGCATGGTCGAGCGCTTCCAGCAACTTTCCGGCATGGCCTTCAGCAGCAAGGCGGAGCTGGTCAGCCAGCTGTTCGCCCATCTGGCGCCGGCGCTGGAGCGCTGCCGTTTCGCCATCGGCATCGACAATATGCTGCTGGAAGAAGTGGTGCGCAAATACCCGCGGCTGATGCGCACCACGCAGGAAGCGCTGAAACCGCTGGAGCAGGAGTACGGCGTGCATTTTTCCAACGAGGAGGCGGGTCTGGTGGCCATCAGCTTCGGCGCCTGGCTGATGCAGGACAACGCGCTGCAGGAAAAGCAGGTGCTGCTACTGACGCTGGACAACCCGCAGCTGGAAGAGGAAGTGGAATATCAGATCCGCGAGCTCACGCTATTGCCGCTGAACATCAAGTACCTGCCGCTGAGCGACTATCTGCGCGGCGGAGCGCCGCAGGGCGTCACGCTGGTGATCACCCCTTATGCGGCGGTGCACAGCGATCCGCACCCGCCGCTGATCTATACCGAACTACCGCTGGAACCCCGGCAGCGCCAGGCGATCCGCGCGCTGCTGGAAGCCCCTTAATCAGCGGCTGACGCTGACCGCCGGCGGCCGGATGAACAAGGCCGGCACCGCGACCGCCGCCATCACCCAGAATACCCCGCCCTGCCAATGTTCGAACAGGAACCCGGCAATGACCGTCATGACGGCGATGCCGCCGCCCATCGCCAGCGCCGAATACACCGCCTGCAGTTGGATCACCTCTTGCCCCTGACGCGCGGCGATAAAGCGCATCGCCGCCAAATGGCAGACGGTGAAAGTGCCGCAGTGCAGGATCTGGATCAGCAGCAGCCAGCCCAGCTCGGTGCTGTAGGCCATCAGGCTCCAGCGCAACACGCCACAGCAGGCGGAGAGCAACAGCAGGTTGCGCGCATTCCAGCGGCGGAACAGCACGTTGCTGCTGGCGAAAATAATCACCTCCGCCACCACGCCCAGCGACCACAGATAGCCGATGGTCGAGGCCGAATAGCCGGCCTCCTGCCAGTAAATGGAGCCGAAGCTGTAGTAGCCGGCGTGCGCCCCTTGCAGCAGCGTGACGCACAGCAGGAAGCGCCAGACCGGCCCTTCTTTCAGCAGCGCCCACAGCGAACGTTCGGTTCCGCTGCGCGCGCGCGCTTCGCCCTGCGGCATGACGCTCGGCTTCAACAGCATGCCCAGCAGCATCGCCAGCACGCTGAAGATCAGGCTGTAGAGAATGGCGTTATGGCCCCATACCGCTACCAGCTGCCCGGTCAGCGCCGAGCCGATGACGAACGCCAGCGAGCCCCACAGCCGCACCCGGCCGTAGTCCATACGGATCTGCTTTTGCCAGGTGGCGGCCAACGCGTCGGTCAGCGGCACCAGCGGCGAGAAGAACAGGTTGAAACCCGCTATCACCAGCATCAGCCAACCCCAGCCGTTGCCGAAACAGAAACCGACCGCAAAGGCCAGGGTCAGCAGCGCCAGCAGGCGCAGGGCGGAGACTAAATGAGAGGGATCTTTAACGCGGGGTGCAATCAGTAAGCTGCCGAGGAAGCGGGCCACCAAGCCGGCGCCGAGCAGCATGCCGATGGTTTCGGGCGCGATGCCCTCCCCTTTCAGCCACACGCCCCAGAACGGTAAGAAGATGCCATAGGAAAAGAAGTAGGTGAAATAACTGAGCGCGAGCCAACGCGTGGATTGCAGAACCATGATCCCTCCGGAGTGAGGGCAATACTTTGACAGAGCTCACACCGCCCCGCAATCTTCATTCCACTTCAATGCGTTAGAGTGCCAGACAGCTCACAGTTTGCCGCGAGCGGCCACAAAAAAACCCGCCGCAGCGGGTTTTGTC
This sequence comes from Serratia sp. MF1(2023), assembly GCF_030954545.1. NCBI lineage: Bacteria > Pseudomonadati > Pseudomonadota > Gammaproteobacteria > Enterobacterales > Yersiniaceae > Serratia > Serratia sp. MF1(2023). The sequence goes on from NZ_JAVHUX010000045.1 coordinate 159,260, forward strand.
GGGCGAAAGCGGGATTACGCGTAAACCGGTAGGCGGGCGCAGATATCCAGCACTTTCTTCTTGGTGCGTTCGATGGTGGCTTCATCGTTGATGTTGTCCAGCACATCACAGATCCAACCGGCCAGTTCGCGCACGTCGGCTTCTTTGAAGCCGCGACGGGTGACGGCCGGGGTGCCGATACGCACGCCGGAGGTGACGAACGGGCTTTTCGGATCGTTCGGCACGCTGTTTTTGTTGACGGTGATGTTGGCGCGGCCCAGGGCGGCGTCCGCTTCTTTACCGGTCAGGTTTTTGTCGACCAGATCCAGCAGGAACAGGTGGTTATGGGTGCCACCGGAGACCACTTTGTAGCCGCGCTGCAGGAACACTTCCACCATCGCCTTGGCGTTGACCGCCACTTGCTGCTGATAAACCTTGAACTCAGGCTCCATCGCTTCTTTCAGCGCCACCGCCTTGCCGGCGATCACGTGCATCAGCGGGCCGCCCTGGCCGCCAGGGAACACGGCGGAGTTCAGCTTCTTGTACAGCTCTTCGTCGCCGCCCTTCGCCAGGATCAGGCCGCCGCGCGGGCCCGCCAGGGTTTTGTGGGTGGTGGTGGTGACGATGTGCGCGTGCGGTACCGGGTTCGGGTAGACGCCGGCGGCGATCAGGCCCGCCACGTGCGCCATGTCGACGAACAGGTAAGCGCCGATGCTGTCGGCGATTTCGCGCATTTTGGCCCAGTCAACCACGCCGGAGTAAGCGGAGAAGCCGCCGATGATCATTTTCGGCTTGTGGGTTTGCGCCTGCTTGGCCAGATCGTCATAGTCGATTTGGCCTTTGTCGTCGATGCCGTAAGGCACCACGTTATACAGTTTGCCGGACAGGTTGACCGGGGAACCGTGGGTCAGGTGGCCGCCGTGCGCCAGGTTCATGCCCAGAATGGTGTCGCCCGGCTGCAGCAGGGCGGTGTACACGGCGAAGTTAGCCTGGGAGCCGGAGTGCGGCTGCACGTTGGCGTAATCGGCGCCGAACAATTCTTTGGCGCGATCGATAGCCAGCTGCTCAACGATATCCACGTATTCGCAGCCGCCGTAGTAACGCTTGCCCGGATAGCCTTCAGCGTATTTGTTGGTCAGCTGGGAACCCTGAGCCTGCATCACGCGCGGGCTGGTGTAGTTCTCAGACGCGATCAGCTCGATGTGCTCTTCCTGACGCACCACTTCCTGCTCCATGGCACGCCACAGTTCCGCATCGTAATCGGCAATGTTCATTTCACGCTTTAACATCCGGCATCTCCTGACTTAAATCAGCTAACTAAAAAATCACCAAATAACTACCCGTTTGGGTTCTGGGCCACAGTGTAAACCGTTTCGCCCCACCGAAGATAGGTCTTGACAGAGGTTTTTACGCAAACGATTGGCATAAGGTGGCGCAAGGCTTTGATCCGCTAAACGCCGCCGTTTATCAACGGACATTTCCTCATGCGAACGATGCGCTTTTTTCATGTTCTGTGAGCGCGATCGACGCCCGAAGAACACCGCAACGAAAACAAGGGTATTTACAAGCGACGCGGAACCCAATAAGATGCATTTAAAATACATCATTACAATTATCGTCAAGATCCCAACCCAAGGAGCGCTTCCATGCTGGATAGCCAAACCATCGCCACCGTGAAATCCACCATTCCCCTGCTGGCTGCGACCGGGCCGAAGCTGACCGCCCACTTTTACGATCGCATGTTCGCGCACAACCCGGAATTGAAAGACATTTTCAACATGAGCAACCAGCGCAACGGCGATCAGCGTCAGGCGCTGTTCGACGCCATCTGCGCCTATGCCGCCAACATCGAGAACCTGGCGGCGCTGCTGCCGGCGGTGGAGCGCATCGCGCAGAAGCACACCAGCTTCAATATCCAGCCGGAGCAGTACAACATCGTCGGCGGTCACCTGCTGGCGACCCTGGACGAAATGTTCAGCCCGGGTCAGGAAGTCCTGGACGCCTGGGGCAAGGCCTACGGCGTGCTGGCCAACGTATTTATCCAGCGTGAAGAACAGATTTATCAGCAGAGTGAAACCGACAACGGCGGCTGGCGCGATCTGCGCGCGTTCCGCATCCTGAAGAAACAGCCGCAGAGCGACGTGATCTGCAGTTTCGTGCTGGCGCCGGTGGACGGCGGCCGGGTGGCGGACTTCAAACCGGGGCAGTATCTGGCGGTCTACATCAAGCACGACAGCCTGGAACATCAGGAAATTCGCCAGTACTCGCTGACCACCTCGCCGAACGGCGAGTTCTACCGCATCGCGGTGAAGCGCGAAGATCAGGGGAAAGTGTCCAACTACCTGCACCAGCAGGCGCAGGAAGGCGACGTGATCTACATCGCCCCGCCGCACGGCGATTTCTTCCTCGACGTGGCGCCGACCACGCCGGTGGCGCTGATCTCCGCCGGCGTCGGCCAAACCCCGATGCTCGGCATGCTCAACACCCTGCACGACAGCCAGCATCAGGCGCAGGTCCACTGGTTGCACGCGGCGGAAAACGGCGGCGTGCACGCCTTTGCCGATGAAGTGGCGGATATTGCCGGGCGCATGCCGAATCTGAGCCGCCATGTGTGGTACCGCGAGCCGGGCGCCGATGACGTGGAAGGCCGCGACTACCACAGCCGCGGATTGATGGATTTGAGCGCGCTGCAAGGCAGCCTGGCCGATCCGCAGATGCACTATTACTTCTGCGGCCCGGTGGCCTTCATGCAGTTCGTGGGCAAACAGCTGCTGGAAATGGGCGTAGAAGCCGAACGCATCCACTACGAATGCTTCGGCCCGCATAAGGTGCTGTAATGCTTGCGGAGCGCGGCCGTCAGATCGCGCTCCCTCTTCATTTCGCCTGCAGTTGGCGCGCGTCCTGCACCTGCTGCACCGTCACCGGCGCCGCCTGGTTGCCCCAGCTTCCCCGCAGATAGCTCATCAGATCCGCCGCCTGCCGATCGTTCAACGCCCAGCCGTAAGCCGGCATGTCGAACGCCATCGCCTGCTGCGTGATCGGCGTATGCGCCCCCTCCAGCACCACCCGCAGCGCGGTCAGCGGATTGTCCGCCGTTACCGTGGCATTGCCCGCCAGCGCCGGAATGGCGAAGTCGGTGCCCTCCCCCTTGTTGCCGTGGCAGGTCGAGCAGTACATCGCGTAGGTCGCCTTGCCGCCCGGATTATTCGCCTGCGCGGCAGGCGCAGCGGCTTTGGCGGCGGTTTCCGGCGCCAGGCTGCGCAGGTACACCGCGATGGCGTTCAGATCGCCGTCGCTGAGGTACTGCGTGCTGTGGGTCACCACCTCGCTCATCGGCCCGGCGACCGCCGCATGGCGGCTGCGGCCGGTTTTCAGCAGTGCCGTCACCTCTTCCGGCGGCAGGCCGCGCAGATTGGAGGCGTACCAGCCGTCCAGCTCGGCACCGCTCAGGAACACCGGCTCCTTACCGTCCAGCCCCTTCTCCTGCATCGCCCAGCCGCGCGGCGTGTGGCAGCTGCCGCAATGGCCCGCACCCTGCACCAGGTAGGCGCCGCGGTTCCACTCGGCGCTTTGTTGCGGATCCGCCTGATACGGCTGGTCGTCGTGGAACAGCTGGTTCCACACCGCCAGCGGCCAGCGCATCGACAGCGGCCAACTGATGTCGCTGTCCCGGTTGGCCACGTTCTGCGCCGGCACCTCATTCATCAGATAGTCATACAGCGCGCGCATGTCTTCCGCGCTCATTTTGGCGTACGAGGTGTACGGCATCGCCGGGTAGAGCCGGTGACCGTCTTTGGTTACCCCCTGGCGCATGGCGCGATCGAACTCTTCGAACGAATAGGCGCCGATGCCGTGCAGCTTGTCCGGCGTGATGTTGGTGGCGTAGATAGCCCCGAGCGGCGTCGGGAACTTCATGCCACCCGCCAATTCGGCGCCGCCCGGCGCGGTGTGGCAGGCGGTGCAGTCACCGGCTTTGGCGACGTATTCCCCGGCCGACATCGCCTGGGCCGAGCCGCCGGCCGCCAGCAGGCTCAACAGGTACAGCGAACGCAGACTCATGTTCCCTCCTTGGCGGCAACCTTGCCGTAGGCCAGTTCATTCACCGCGCGCCACGCCTGATCGATCGCCGAGTTGGCGTACGGGCTCCAGTCGGCATCGGAGTTGGCGATAACGATCTTGCCGATCGGCTGCCGCGCCGTTTCGATGATTTTCGTGGCCTCGTCTTCGTCGTCAAACAGCCCGTTGAGGAAGTAGGAGTAACCGTGCGACCAGCGGTTGACGGTGATCGCCTGAATGTCGCGCTGATGGTCGAAACCGGCCTCGCCCAGCATGCCCTGCAGCTGTTCGCGGATCATCTGCTCGTGCACCTCGAACGGCGTGCCCAGCAGCAGCGCGCGCCCTTTGCGCGACTGCTCGCGCGGGCTGAGGCCGCTGCCCGGCAGCGTCGGCACGTACACCATATGCAGGCCGATCGGCCGATCCGGATCGCGCGGGTGCTGATACCCGCCCATGCTCACCGGGTAATCCAGCTTCACGCGGCTGTACGGCGCGGCCGGCGAATAGATCTCGTGCACGCCCAGCTTGATGAACGGCTGCCAGTTGCGGATCACCACCTTGCTATACACCAGCGGCGACTTGACGTTCTGTTTCAGCGCCTCCTGCTGCTCGTGCGACATCTCCGGCACCAGGTACGGGATCATCATGTTGTAGCCGGCCATCACCACCTGCCCGGCGCGCACCTTGGTCATCTTCTCGCCGGTCATGTAGGTGACTTCCACCTTGTCGCCAACGTTGGCCGCATGCAGCCCGGTGCTGTTCAAACGCAGCTTCACCGGCGATTCCGGCCGATCGAGCTGGCCGTAGTCGAATTTGGCCAGCACCACATCGTTCATGTCTTTGCCGGCCGGCGCCACCGCCGGGATCAGCTTGCGCACCATCAGGCGCGCCAGCGTGGCGTTGCCGTCCGGGAAGTGGAACACGTAAGGATCGTCGAGATCCGCCTGCGACTCCTCATCCAGCGGCGGCAGATTCATGCCGTCAAGGCCCGGCAGATCGCAAATGCGCGCATCGCTGCACGACGTGCCGTCGATGCCCACCGCCTGGAAATCGTTGGTGGTCTGCTGGAAATAACGGATCGCCAGCTCACTCAGGCCCACCTTCTCGCGCAGGAACTGGGTGTAGCTGTGGGTATCGAGCCACTCGACCTTCTGCTCCAGCGTCATCTCCGGCAGATAATCTTTCTTCACCGTATGCAGCGCGATCAACGCCTGGCGATCGCTTTCCGGCAGCGGGAAATCGCCGATGAACGCTTCATAAGAGCGGCCGTTGAGGCGATCGCGCGGAATGTCGTCCGCCACCGTGCGGCCCGGATCGCCGCTCACCACCTTGTCGACGCCGAAGTTCTTGCGATCGAAGTAAACCCCGCGGCTCAGGTTCAGATCCGGGTAGAAGGTGGTGTCAAACGCCTGCTCCAGCCGATCGATATCGACGCCGAGATTGCGCAGCAGCCCCATCGCCACCGGGCTGAAGTTGGAGCGCGGCGACTGCAGCGATTCACTGCCGCCGTAGCCGAGCAGCATGCCGTCGTCGGTGTTGAATTCGTTGCGCTTGGCGTGGCCGCCGAAGTCGTCATGGTTGTCGATCAGCAAAATGCGCTGCTGCTCACCTTTCAGCTGCTGCCAGAAGCAGGCGGCCGCCAACCCGCTGATGCCGGCGCCGACCACCACCAGATCGAACTCTTCAACGGCGGGCACGCTGCCGAAATCAAAGGTTTTGCCGTCGCGCCCCAACTGGTGCGCATGCTCGAACGAGCCCGGATGGTTACCCCGCAGCCCGGTCAGCGCCGGCGGGTAGTACAGGGTTTGATTGGCGGTTTGCGGCGACGCGCGCAAGATTTGCAGCGGCGTCAACCCGGCGGCGATGGTGATCGCCACCCCGTTGAGAAAATCGCGTCGGGTGATACCCATATAGGCTTCCTTTTTTATTATCATCGGCCGGCCGGGGCCGGCCCGAAGGCCGCGCTATTGTGCGGATAATTATTGTAAAATCAATGTTTGAACATCACATGACGAATGGCGGTGTAATCCTCCAGCCCGTACATCGACATATCCTTGCCGTAGCCGGACAGTTTCTGGCCGCCGTGCGGCATTTCGCTCACCAGCATGAAGTGGGTGTTCACCCAGGTGCAGCCGTATTGCAGGCGGGCGCTTAAGCGATGCGCGCGGCCCACGTCGCGGGTCCACACGGAAGACGCCAGCCCGTAGTTGGATTCGTTCGCCCAGGCCAGCACCTGCGCTTCGTCGTCGAACGGCGTCACCGTCACTACCGGGCCGAACACCTCGCGCTGCACGATTTCATCCTCCTGGCGCGCGCCGGCCAGCAGCGTCGGCTGGAAGTAGTAACCCGGCCCCTTCACCTTCTCGCCGCCGGTCACCACCTGCACGTGCGGCAAGGCTTTGGCGCGCTCGACAAAACCGGCGACCCGCTCCAGATGCTGGGCGGTAATCAACGGCCCCAGCTCGGTGCCCTCGTCGTCCGGCGCGCCGATCTTCAGGCTGGCCACCGCCTCGCCCAGCCGCTTCACCAGCTCAGGATAAATGTTTTTCTGCGCGTAGATGCGGCAGGCGGCGGTGCAATCCTGCCCGGCGTTGTAGAAACCGAAGCCGCGAATGCCGTCCACCACCTGCTGCAGATCGGCGTCGTCGAACACCAGCACCGGCGCCTTGCCGCCCAGCTCCATATGGGTGCGCTTAATGCCGGCGGCGGTGTGGGCGATGATGTGCTCGCCGGTGGCGATCGAGCCGGTCAGCGACACCATGCGCACCTTGTCATGCCCGGTCAACCGATCGCCGACGCTTGCGCCGCGGCCGAACAGCACGTTGAGCACGCCCGGCGGGAACAGCCCGGCGGCCAGTTCGGCCAGTTTGAAAGTGGTCAGCGGCGTCTGTTCCGAAGGCTTGATCACCACGCAGTTGCCCGCCGCCAACGCCGGCGCCAGTTTCCAGGCCGCCATCATTAGCGGGTAGTTCCACGGCGCGATCGAAGCCACCACGCCGAGCGGATCGCGGCGGATCATCGAGGTATGCCCGGCCAGATACTCGCCGGCCGCCATGCCGGTCAGGCAGCGGCTGGCCCCGGCGAAGAAGCGAAACACGTCGGCCACCGCCGGCAGTTCATCGTTCAACACGCAGTGATAAGGCTTGCCGCAGTTGAGCGACTCCAGCCTGGCGAAAGTCTCGGCATGCGCATCGATCAGATCCGCCAGCTTGAGCAAATGCTCAGCGCGCTCCTTCGGCGTGGTTTGCCCCCAGGCGGCGAACGCGGCATCCGCCGCCAGCACCGCGCGATCGACCTGCTCCGGGCTGGCCTCCGCCACCTGCGCAATCACTTCGCCGGTCGCCGGGTTATACACCGGCTGGGTCGTGCCCTGGCCGTTCACCAGGTGGCCGTCAATCAACAGTTGGCTTTGCATAGGGTTATCCTTTTATCAGAGGTCGGGTAAGGAAATTATTTGCCGCTGCCGGCGACGCTTTCTCCACCTTTGGTCAGGTAGTAAGCGCCGAGGATCGGCAGCATGGTCAACAGCATCACCGACAGCGCCACCACGTTGGTGATCGGCACATCGCGCGGGCGACCGAGCTGGTTCAGCAGCCACAGCGGCAGCGTGCGCTCATGGCCGGCGGTAAAGGTGGTCACGATGATTTCATCGAAAGACAGCGCGAACGCCAGCATGCCCCCGGCCAGCAGCGCCGAGCCGAGGTTCGGCAAGATCACGTAGCGGAAGGTTTGCCAGCCGTCGGCGCCGAGATCCATCGACGCTTCGATCAGGCTGTACGAGGTGCGGCGGAACCGGGCGATGACGTTGTTGAACACGATCACCACGCAGAACGTCGCATGGCCGACGACGATGGTCAGGATGCCCGGCTCGATGTTCAGCGCCTTGAACGCCGCCAGCAGCGCCAGACCGGTGACGATCCCCGGCAGCGCGATCGGCAGCAGCAACAGCAGCGAAATGCTGTCTTTGCCGAAGAAATCGCGCCGATACAGCGCCGCCGCCGCCAAGGTGCCGAGCACCAGCGCGATGGCGGTCGCCAGGCAGGCGATCTGCGCCGACAGCAGCACCGCATCGAGGATATCCTGCCGCCCGGCGGCAACGTTGAACCAGTGCAGCGTGAACCCCTTCGGCGGGAAGCTGAAAGCGGCATCCTCGGTGTTGAAGGCGTAGATGGCGATGGTCGCCAACGGGAAATGCAGGAAGACAAGTCCGCCCCAGGCGGCCAGCTTCAGCCCTAAGGGCGCGCGTTCAGAGTGCATCGAAAGCCCCCAGACGTTTGACGATGGAAAGGTAGATGGCGATCAGGACGATCGGCACCAGCGTAAAGGCCGCGGCCATCGGCATATTGCCGATCGCGCCCTGCTGGGCGTAGACCATGCTGCCGATGAAATAGCCCGGCGGCCCCACCAGCTGCGGCACGATAAAGTCGCCCAGCGTCAGCGAGAAGGTGAAGATCGACCCGGCGGCGATGCCCGGCACCGCCAGCGGCAAAATGACGTGGCGGAAGGTCTGCGCCGGTCGGGCGCCCAGATCCGCCGAGGCGTGCAGCAGCGAAGGCGGCAGGCGCTCCAGCGCCGCCTGGATCGGCAGGATCATGAACGGCAGCCAGATATAGACGAACACCAGAAAACGCCCCAGCCCCGAGGTCGACAGCGTGTTGCCGCCGACGCCGGGCACCGTCAGCAGCGAAGCCAACAGCGGCTCCAGCCCCAAGTGCTGCAGGAACCACTGCGCCACGCCGTCTTTCGCCAGCAGCAGGGTCCAGGCATAGGCTTTAACGATATAGCTGGCCCACATCGGCATCATCACCGCGATGTAAAAGAACGCCTTGACGCGGCCGCTGGTGTAGCGCGCCATGTAATAGGCGATCGGGAACGCCAGCACCGCGCTGGCCAGCGACACCAGCACCGCCATGGTCAGCGTGCGCAGGATGATGTCGTAGTTGGCCGGGTTGAACAGCGCCGCCAGGTTGGCGAAGGTCAGATCCGGCGTCACCGCCATGGTGAAATCGTCGAAGGTGTAAAACCCTTGCCACAGCAGCGTCAGCAGCGAACCGAGGTACACCGCGCCGAACCACAGCAGCGGCGGCACCAGCAGCAAAAGCAGATACAGCGTCGGCCGGCGATAGAGCCAGGTCGACAGCGCGCGCACGGTGCCGCCGCGCGCCGAGGGGGAATCGATGCTCATGTCCATCTCACCTCTCCTCCAGCAGCGGCACCATCGCCGCGCGCGGCCAGCAGGCGACGATCGGCTGGCCGATCTGCCGCTGTTGCCCTTCGGCGAGCCACTGCGGATTGGCCTGGCTGACCAGCAGCTTTTCGCCGCCGTTCAGCGCGATTTCATACCGCGTGGCCGCGCCCTGGTAATGGATTTCCTGCAGCGTGCCCTGCACCTGGATCTCGTCCTGCGCCGCGCCGCCCTGCTCCAGCAGGCGGATATGCTCCGGCCGGATCGAGAAGGTTCGGCTTTCGCCGAGCAGGCGCTGCGCCAGCTCGCTGCGCACCACGTTGGAGGTGCCGACGAATTCGGCGACGAACGGCGTCTTAGGCCGCATGTAAAGCTCGCGCGGCGTATCCACCTGTTCGATGCGGCCGTTATTGAACACCGCCACCCGATCGGACATCGACAGCGCTTCGCTTTGATCGTGGGTGACGAAGATAAAGGTGATGCCCAGCTGGCGCTGCAGCTTCTTCAGCTCGCCCTGCATCTGCTCGCGCAGCTTGAGATCCAGCGCGCCGAGCGGTTCGTCCAGCAGCAGCACCCGCGGCCGATTGACCAGCGCGCGCGCCAACGCCACGCGCTGCCGCTGGCCGCCCGACAGGTGCGCCGGTTTGCGTTCGGCAACGAAACCGAGCGCCACGCTCTCCAGTGCCTCTTGCGCCCGCGCCAGCCGCTCGCGTTTGGCGACGCCCTTCACCATCAGGCCGTAGGCGACGTTTTCCAGCACCGACATGTGCGGGAACAGCGCATAATCCTGAAACACCGTATTCACGTCGCGCTGGTACGGCGGCAGGTTGGCGGCTTCCTGGCCGTGGATGCGAATCGAGCCGGAAGTGAGCTGTTCAAAGCCGGCGATCAGGCGCAGGCAGGTGGTTTTGCCCGAGCCGGACGGCCCGAGCATGGAGAAGAATTCCCCGTCCTGAATGTCGATAGATACCCGATCCACGGCGCGAACATCGCCGAAAGTCCGCGAAACATCGATGAATTGCACGGCAATGGTCATTTTCTGTGCTCCATACTGATGTAATTCGGGCGCAGCGGGCTGCGCCCCGCGGCTTAGCGGCCGCCCATGATGGCGATGTAATCCTGGGTCCAGCGGCTGTACGGCACGAACTTGCCGCCCTGCGCCTGCGGCGTTTTCCAGAAGGCGATTTTGTCGAACTGGTTGAAGCCGTTGGTTTCGCAGCCCTTCTCACCCAGCAGCGCGCTGGCCTTGCAGCCTGCCGGCGAAGCCGGCACCGACCCGAACCAGGCCGCCACGTCGCCCTGCACCTTCGGCTCCAGCGACCAGTTCATCCACTGGTAGGCGCAGCTCGGGTGCTTGGCGTCGGCATGGAGCATGGTGGTGTCCGCCCAGCCGGTCACGCCCTCTTTCGGGAACACGGTGGCGATCGGCTGCCCCTCGCTCTTCAGGGCGTTGGCCTGATACGGCCAGGCGCTGGAGGCCACCACGCCTTCGTTTTTAAAGTCGCTCATCTGCACCGAGGTGTCGTGCCAGTAGCGGTGGATCAGCGCGTGCTGGCTGCGCAGCAGCTTCAGCGCCGCCTGATACTGCTCTTCGTTGAGCTGGTATGGATCGCTGATGCCGAGCTGCGGCTGGGTGGCCTTCAGGAACAGCGCCGCGTCGGCGATGTAGATCGGGCCGTCGTAAGCCTGCACCCGGCCCTGGTTGCTCTTGCCGTCCGGCAGGTTCTGCTGCTGGAAGATCACCGCCCAGCTGTCCGGCGGCGTCGGGAAGGTTTTGGTGTTGTACATCAGCAGGTTCGGCCCCCACTGGTACGGCGTGCCGTAGGTTTTGCCGTCCACGGTGTACCAGGCGCCGTTCAGCAAGCGAGGATCGATGTTCTTCCAGTTAGGGATCAGCGCGGTGTTGATCGGCTGCACCCGCTTGCCGAAGATCAGGCGCAGCGAGGCGTCGCCGGAGGCGGTCACCAGATCGTAGCCGCCCTTGGCCATCAGGCTGACCATTTCATCAGAGGTGGCGGCGGTCTTCACGTTCACCGCACAGCCGGTTTGCTTCTCAAACTGGGTGACCCAGTCGTAGTTTTTGTCGGACTGGCCGCGTTCGATGTAGCCGGGCCAGGCGATGATATCCAGCCGGCCTTCGCCTTTGCCCAGCGTCTGCGGCAGATCGGCCGCCTGGGCCAGGCCGCACAGCACGGTGAGACAGAGCGCGGAGACGGTGGTGGTGACTGCGGTAGTTTTTCCCATCGTAATTACCCCTGTGTTGCTTATCGGTGTGCGGCAGGGAACGGCTGCCGCCTGATTTTTCTTGATATAACCGTTAGAAGCCGGCTTTGAACTTCGCCATTACGTGCCTGACAACGCTGTAATCCTGCAGCGAATCGCTGGACAGATCCTTGCCGTAGCCGGAGCGTTTCAGGCCGCCGTGCGGCATTTCGCTCGCCAAGGTGAAATGGGTGTTGATCCAGGTGCTGCCGTACTGCAGATGGGCGGCGATGTGCAGCGCCCGATCGATATTTTGCGTCCACACCGACGAAGCCAGCCCGTATTCCGAGTCGTTGGCCCACGCCACCGCCTGCTCCAGGTGTTCGAAGCGCGTGACGCTGACCACCGGGCCAAACACCTCGCGCTGCACGATTTCGTCGCTTTGCAGGCAGCCCGCCAGCAGGGTCGGCTGGTAATAGAACCCCGGCCCGGAGTGGGCCGCGGCGCCGGTGATCAATTCGATATGCGGTTGGCTGAGCGCCCGCTCGACGAAGCTGGCGACGCGATCGCGCTGGCGGGCACTGATTAACGGGCCGATCTCATTATCCTGATCGCGCTTGCGGGCGAAGCGCAGGCTGGCAACCGCCTCGCCCAGCGCGTCCACCAGCTTGGGATAGATGCCCGCCTGCGCGTAGATGCGGCAGGCGGCAGTGCAGTCCTGGCCGGCGTTGTAATAGCCGTAGGTGCGAATGCCGTTGACCACTTCGTCGAGATCGGCGTCGTCGCAGACGATCACCGGCGCCTTGCCCCCCAATTCCAGGTGGGTGCGCTTGACGCTTTTGGCCGCCGCCTGCAGAATTTTTTGCCCGGTGACGATATCACCGGTGACCGATACCAGCCGCACCTGCGGGTGCCCCACCAGCTGGCTGCCGACCCCTTCGCCGCCGCCGTAGACGATATTCAGCACGCCAGGCGGCAGGATCTCCTGCAGCGCCGGCACCAGCGCCAGAATGGTCAGCGGCGTATGTTCAGAGGGTTTGAACACCACGGTATTGCCCGCCGCCAGCGCCGGCGCGATCTTCCACGCCGCCATCATCAGCGGATAGTTCCAGGGGGCGATCGAGGCCACCACGCCGATCGGATCGCGGCGGATCATCGAGGTGTGGCCCGGCACATACTCGCCGGCCAGCTGCCCTTGCTGCGTGCGCACCGCGCCGGCGAAAAAGCGGAACACGTCGACCGCCGCCGGCAGATCGTCATTGAGCGCCTGATGCAGCGGTTTGCCGCAGTTGAGGGCTTCCAGCTGCGCCAGCTGCGGCGCCTGCCGCTCAATGGCGTCGGCAATGCGCAGCAACAGGGCGGCGCGCTGGGCCGGCGTGGTGCGCGACCAGTGACCAAACGCCTGCTGCGCGGCTTTCACCGCGCTGCCGACCTGCGCCGAAGAGGCTTCGGTCAGGACGATCAGCGTCTCGCCGTTGGCCGGATTGACGATGCACTCCTGCTGGCCTTCGCCGTCGACCATCTGACCGTTAATGAACTGCTGACAGGACAAACCTGAGAGAACCTGCACATCTGCCATCGCCTGACGCCCCTAAGTGACAAAAACGTTAACCAAATGTGAATAAGTTAGTTTTAATCAGCCTAAGCGAGCCTCTGGCGGGCAACAAATTCTAAATACTGAACGCCGCGTTCGATTAAATCGAATGCTTAAGCCCGGCGGCGTGTTTGCTGCCGTTCTCGCGCGCGATGGTAAGGAACGGCGTCACCAGCTCCGGCCGCGCGCTGCCGCGCCGCCACGCCAACCCGATGTCCAGCGGCTCCAGCAGATCGTCCAGCTTGCGCGCCTCGATCATGTTGCCCTCGAGCGACCAGGCGCGGTACGCCATGTCCGGCTGGATGGAGACCCCCATCCCCGCCGCCACCAGGCTGCGCACCGCCTCGGTCGAGGCGGTCTTCATAGCGATCTCCGGCTTCAGCCCGGCGCGCGCCCAGATGCGCCGCGCGTGCACGTCCATTTCATCGGCGTTGAGCTGGATCAGCGGCTGTTTGGCCACGTCCGCCAGGCTGATACTCTCGTGCTCCAGCAGCGGGTGCAGCGGCGGCAACCACAGGCGATACGGCGAGTGCATCAGCACCTCGGTCTGCAGCGCGTCGCGGTCTTCGATGTTCGACAGGATCAGCACGCCGATGTCGATCTCGCCGCTGACCAACAGATGCTCGATATAGGGGCGCTCGTCTTCAACCACCTGCACGGTGACGTTGGGATAGGCCGATTTAAAGCGCGTGAGCAGCTCCACCAGGAAGTAGCCGGCCACCAGGCTGGTGACGCCGACGGTCAGCTTGCCGGTCAGGCTTTCGGTGCCGATCTGCAGGCTGCGCTTGGCGTTGTCCACCGTCGCCAGGATCAGATACGACTGGCGCAGAAACTGGTGCCCCTGATGGGTCAGCGTCATGCCCTTGGCGTGGCGATCGAACAGCCGCACGCCGATCTCGGTTTCCAACTGCTGGATCGCCAGCGTCAGCGAAGACTGGGAGACAAACACCGCCTGGGCGCCGGCGGAGATCGACCCGGTTTCCGCCACCGCGATGAAGTGGCGGATTTGGCGTAACGTCATCATCCCCATCGCCTTTCAAGCCGCTGCGTTGTTGTCTGCGTTCTATTACGTGGCCCATCCGTGGGCCACGCCCTAACGGGCCGCTGCAAGCAGCGTTCAAATCTGCTCCCGGCAGATTTGTCCCCCCAGTCACTTACTTGAGTAAGCTCCTGGGGATGCACGCCCTTGCCGCCTAGCCGCAACTTGAAATTCATTGGGGATCACCTCAATCAAGATTGTTAGATTGATTGTAGATCCCGCAAAAAAAGCGATCGGGCAAAGTATCAAAAACGCGATAGCGTTCGCTTTTTTAGAATGCTAATGGTGAAAATAACCAGAATTGTGGAGAGGTCGGGAGGTGTTCACCGAGGTGTGGGGCGTAGCGAGCGCCGGCCAGATTGGGCACGGCCAGCGCGCAGGGCCCGGAGCGTACACGCAGTACGTGAGGAGACCGAGCACTGCCCAGGCTCAAGCTGGCGGTGCTCGGTAGACGATCACATTAAATCGCTTCTTCGTCCTGCTCGCCGGTACGAATGCGCACCACGCGCGCCACGTCGAAGACGAAGATTTTGCCGTCGCCGATCTTGCCGGTCTGCGCGGTCTGCATGATGGTTTCCACGCAGGTGTCGACGATGTCGTCGGCAACCACGATCTCGATCTTCACCTTAGGCAGAAAGTCGACCATGTACTCGGCGCCGCGGTACAGCTCGGTGTGGCCCTTCTGGCGGCCGAAGCCTTTCACTTCGGTGACCGTCATGCCGGTGATGCCCACTTCGGCCAGCGCTTCGCGGACGTCATCCAGTTTGAACGGCTTGATAATCGCGTCGATCTTTTTCATCTTCTTTCCTTTTACCAATTTTTGCGGCCAAAACCGGATGTGATGGGGTAGCGGCGGTCTTTGCCGAAGTTACGGGCGGTGATACGCGGCCCGACGGCGGCCTGACGCCGCTTGTATTCGTTGATGTCCACCAGGCGGATCACCTTGCGCACGATCGCTTCGTCGAACCCTTCGGCCACCAGATCGGCGACCGACTTGTCGCGCTCAACGTAGCCTTCCAGGATCGCGTCCAGGATATCGTATGGCGGCAGGCTGTCCTGATCGACCTGATCCGGCGCCAGCTCGGCGGACGGCGGACGATCGATCACCCGCTGCGGGATCACGTAGGAGACGGTGTTACGGTATTCGGACAGCTTGAACACCAGCGTTTTCGGCACGTCCTTCAGCACGTCGAAACCGCCGGCCATATCGCCGTACAGCGTAGCGTATCCCACCGCCATTTCGCTCTTGTTGCCGGTGGTCAGCACGATGCTGCGGCGTTTGTTGGACAGCGCCATCAGCACCACCCCGCGGCAACGCGCCTGCAGGTTTTCTTCGGTGGTGTCGCGCTCGGTGCCGGCGAACATCGGCGACAGCTGGCCCATAAAGGCGTCGAACATCGGTTCGATGGAGACGATATCGAACTCCACGCCGAGGATTTCCGCCTCTTCCTTGGCGTCGGCGATGCTGATGTCCGCGGTATAGCGGAACGGCATCATCAGCGCCTGCACCTTGTCTTTGCCCAGCGCATCCACGGCGATCGCCAGCGTCAGCGCCGAGTCGATGCCGCCGGACAGGCCCAGCACCGCGCCTTTAAAGCCGTTTTTGGTCACGTAGTCGCGCACCGCCAACACCAGCGCCTGGTACACCTGCGCCAGCTGCGGCAGCTCGGCGGCCGGATCGGCCATCGGCACCACGGCCAGCTCGTTGAATTCCAGACGAGTCACCTGCTCGTCGAAGGCCGCCAGACGGTGAGTCATGGTGCCGGCGGCGTCGAAGACCTTGGAGCAGCCGTCGAAGATCAGCTCATCCTGGCCGCCGACCTGATTGAGGTACACCAGCGGCAGCTGGGTGCGCTGGCAGTGGCCGGCCATCAGCGTTTTGCGGATATACGGCTTTTCGCGGTTATACGGTGAGGCGTTGATCGACAGGATAATTTCCGCGCCGGCCGCCTTGGCGGCGTCAATCGGCTCAGGGAACCACAGATCTTCGCAAATCAGCAGCCCCAGACGGTAGCCTTTCAGTTCCACCACGCAGGTGTCGTTGCCGGCGTGGAAATAGCGCTTCTCATCGAACACGCCGTAGTTCGGCAGCTGCTGTTTAAAGTAGCGGGTCAGCAGGCGGCCTTCGGCAAACAGCGACAGCGCGTTATACAGCTTGTCGCCTTCGCGCCATGGGTGGCCGACCAGGATCGCCGTCTCGGCGGAGGCCTGCTGCAAACGCAGCAGCTGCGCGTCGCAGCGCTGATAGAAATCATTGCGATACAGCAGATCTTCCGGCGGGTAGCCGGACAGCGCCAGTTCGCTGAACATGACCAGATCGGCTCCCGCCTTCTGCTGCTCCTGCACGATTTGCAACATGCGTTCGGTGTTGCCTTCAATGTCGCCGACCAGCAGGTTCAGCTGGGCCAGGGCGATGGAAAGTGATCTGCTCATTTGTGTACGATCCCGCTTAATACGTTCCATGGTGCTCTACGCCGGGCGCGCCGCGGCAAAGAGAACGGAGTGTAAATCATTCCGCCGGATTTGTTGAGAACCTGCGTGGCAGGCACCGGCGGCAAACTGTCATTCTTTAAAATCGTTGGCGTCCAGCTCGTGGCGCGACAGCAATTTGTAAAACTCGGTGCGGTTGCGGCCCGCCATGCGCGCGGCCTGGGTCACGTTGCCCTTGGTGATCTGCAGCAGCTTGCGCAGGTAGTGCAATTCGAACTGGTTGCGCGCTTCGGCAAAGGTCGGCAGCGCGGTGTTTTCCCCTTCCAGCGCCTGCTCCACCAGCGCTTCGCCGATCACCGGCGCCGAGGTCAGCGCCACGCACTGCTCGATGACGTTGACCAGCTGACGCACGTTGCCCGGCCAGCTGGCGGTCATCAGCCGCTTCATGGCGTCGGTCGAGAAGCTGCGCACGAACGGCTTGTGCCGCTGGGCCGCTTCGCGCAACAGGTGGTTGGCCAACAGCGGGATATCTTCGGCGCGTTCGTTGAGCGCCGGGATCTTCAGGTTCACCACGTTGAGGCGGTAGTAGAGATCCTCGCGGAACTCGTTCTTCGCCATCGCCTTTTGCAGATCGCGGTGGGTAGCGGAGATGATGCGTACGTCAATGTCCAGATCGCGATTGCTGCCGAGCGGCCGCACCTTGCGCTCCTGCAGCACGCGCAGCAGCTTCACCTGCAGCGACAGCGGCATATCGCCGATCTCGTCGAGGAACAGCGTGCCGCCCGCCGCCGCCTGGAACAGCCCTTCGCGGCTGCTGACCGCGCCGGTAAAGGCGCCCTTGGCGTGGCCGAACAGTTCGGACTCCAGCAGCTGCTCCGGCAGCGCGCCGCAGTTGATGGCGATGAACGCCTTGCTGGCGCGCGGGCTGGCCGCGTGGATCGCCTGCGCCACCACCTCTTTACCGGTGCCGCTCTGGCCGTTGATCAATACGCTGACGTCCGATTGCGCCACCATTTTCACCTGCTCCAGCAGGCGCAGCATCAACGGGCTGCGGGTGACGATGTCTTCTCGCCAGGCATCGTCGCCGGCCGGGCTGGCCGACAGCGCGAGCGCCTCGTCGATGGCCTTGTACAGCGCATCGCGATCCACCGGTTTGGTGAGAAAGCTGAACACCCCCTGCTGGGTGGCGGCCACCGCATCGGGAATCGAACCGTGCGCGGTGAGAATGATCACCGGCATGCCCGGCTGATGTTTTTGGATCTCGGCGAACAGCGCCATGCCGTCCATCTCATCCATGCGCAGATCGCTGATCACCAGATCGATCTGTTCGCGCGCCAGCAGGCGCAGCGCTTCCTGGCCGCTTTCGGCGGTGGTGACGTGAAAACCTTCGCTGGTCAGGCGCATGCCCAGCAGCTTCAGCAGGCTGGGATCGTCGTCAACCAATAACAGGTTGGCCGGTTTGCGTGCGGTCATTGCGCGTGGGACTCCTTATTGGCAGGGTGCGGCGTATAGGTGTCTTCCGGTTCAACCGGCAGCGCAGTGCCCTTTTCCGGTTCGTCCTGCGGCTCAGCCCCTTTCGCGGCCGCGCCGTTTTTACCGGCGGCTTCGCCCTTTTGCGAGCCTGTGCCGTTGTCCGGTATTTCCCCTTGCAGCTGCTTGCGCGATGAGAGCTGACGCTCGATGTCGGTCAGGTTTTCCAGCTTGCGCGAGGTGTCCTGCAGCTGCGATTGCAAGCGCGCCTGGCTCTGGCGCAGCGAATCGATCTGGCTGTCGCTGCTCTCCTGCAGATGCTGATAGCGCGCTTTTTCATCGAACAGCGTGATCTGCAGCATCTGCTGCTGGCGCCACAGCTGCGTCAGCGGCCGCAACGAGCCGGGGAACTCCATTCGGTAGCTGTTGATCCTGTCGATCATCTGGCGGCGCTCGCCGGAAGTCGGCTGCGCGCTGCCCAGCAGGATACTCTGTTTGAAAACGCCGGACCAGCTGTCGCCAGGCACCGTTTTCGCCAGCGCGCGCGCCTGGGTCGACCCGATGCGATCGGCGCAGTCCATCGCGCGCAGCCAGTAGAGCGCGTTATCCAGCGCGTCCTTGTCGTCCAACTGCCACAGGGTATCGCAAGCCGCGGTGCGGTAATCGATCACCTTGGTATCCGGGATCGCCTCTTGCTGCTGAGCGTTCAGGCCGCCGCTGACGGCGCGATCGACGCAGCCCGCCAGCAACAGCGGCATAAAGAAGAC
Organism: Serratia sp. MF1(2023); assembly: GCF_030954545.1. Lineage (NCBI taxonomy): Bacteria > Pseudomonadati > Pseudomonadota > Gammaproteobacteria > Enterobacterales > Yersiniaceae > Serratia > Serratia sp. MF1(2023). The sequence goes on from NZ_JAVHUX010000045.1 coordinate 177,982, forward strand.
GGCGCCCAACCAGCCGATCGGGCGTTTGCCGAGCGGCGTCCTGTGCGTGGCACGCGGTGAACCTTCGGTCTGTGAAAGACGAAGTCGCTTAGACCATGTGTACATTATTTATTCATTCTCGGCGGTTAACGGCAATTCAATGCGGAAGCAGACGTCTGCACCGGCGACCGTCGCCAGTTGCAGCTCACCGCGCATGCGACGGATACAGTCCTGAGCGATGCTCAACCCCAGTCCGCTTCCTTTTACCGCCCCTTTTCGCTGGTGACTACCCTGGAAAAAAGGCTCGAAAATCATGGCTCTTTCAGCCTCGGGGATCGGCGTGCCGGTATTGGCGACGTCGATTTGCACCCGTTGTCCAACCTGACGGCTGCGGATCCAAATGTTACCGGATTCCTTGCCGTAGTGCACCGCATTGGAATAGAGATTATCCAGCACGCGCATTAATAGCGTAGGCTCTGCCCAGCAGATTTCCGCCTCCAGCGCAATTTCGGTGGAAATCATCTTCGCCCGCGCCGGCAAACTGTGCGCGGCGACCACCAAATCGACCATTTCGCGCAGCTCGACGTTCTCATGTGCCGCCGGGCCATCGGCCAGTTTGCGGTTGTAATCCAGCAGCTGTTCAATCAGCTGCTGCAGATGGCGGCTGCTGTTGTCGAGGATCGTCACCACCTCTTTCTGATCGGAAGTCAGCGGCCCCGCCACCTCGTCGGCCAGCAGCTCGGTGCCTTCGCGCATGCTGGCCAGCGGCGTTTTCAGCTCGTGCGAAATATGGCGCAAGAACTCGTGGCGCTGCGATTCCAGCCACGCCAGCCGCTCGCTCAGCCAGATAATGCGCTGCGCCAGGGAACGCAGCTCGCGCGGCCCTTTGAACGACGCGGTGCTGCCCAGCGCGCGCCCTTCCCCCAGACGGTTGATCATCCGCTCCACGGCCTTGACCGGCCCGATGATCATGCGGGTGAACAGCACCACCAGCAGCACGCTGACCAGGAACAGCAGCAGCGCCTGCCAGCCGAAGAACTGGCCCCGTTCGGCGATGGCCTGCTGCAGCTGCTGGCCACGCGAGAACACCACCGCGCGCGTGGCCTGCACCATTTCGGCGTTGGAGCGCGAGAACGACTCGAGCAAGGCGGAAGCCTCTTGATCCGGCCCGCTGTTATGGCATTTGATCGCCGCCAGCTGGGTCAGCAGCTGGCGCAACGTTTGATAATAGCGCTCGTCCGGCAGAATCGGCGCATGGGCGTCCAGCATCTGCGAATACTGCTTGCGCTGGTTCTGATACAGCTTTTGCAGCGTGGGATCGACCAGCACGCAGTACTGACGATAGCTGCGCTCCATCTCCAGCGCCACGCTGGTCATCGCCTCGCTGCGCCGCGCGTCCACCAGCGTGGTGCGGTTGATGTCCGCCGCCTGCGCGCTGAGGTGATCCAGGCTCTGGTAGGCCTGATAGGCCAGCACCAGCAGCGGCAGCAGCACCAACAGGAAGGCCAGCAGCACCAATTGCCGCAGCGAACGGGGGAATAAACGCCATCTTTTCAACGAAATCATCTCATTCTCTCAGCTCTGTCACGATGCTAACTGACTCGCCGGAAAGAGAAAAGCCCGGCAAGGGAGAATCCTGAACGCGCAAGGAAAAAGCTGCGGGATCGGTGAACCGCGCCCATAGGCCTGGCCTGCCGACGGCATGCGGCCCCGGTAACATCAACCGGTGCGATAGCAAGAGTGTGGGGATAGCGTCTGCGTTCGAGGGCATAGGCAACGCAACAGGGATAAGCGCAGCGTTGAGAATTGACATCGGGGCAAGAAACTTGCCCCAACGCAAGGAAAGTGTGGATGCCCTTAAACCTCGTCCCCAGGGTGATGTAGCGCAGCGGCTGGCATCGAACAGGACGAATAGCATCCGTAAGTATCCAGGATTGATGAACCCTTCATCACAGTTGGATACAGGCGGTGCCTCACTCCACGTGTCGCCCGATGCTTGATAAAGCCGCTTGCACGGTCTGTTATCGGTTTGGTTGGACGATAGGCACCATTTCTTTGGCATCATTCGGAGGCTTATGAGGCGATTTGCCGTCTAATTACGGCGCCGTCATAAAAAGGTGAATGAGCAGCCGCCGAGAATAATGCACGTTACATGCCAACTTTGCAATAAAAATAATAACAATATGATTTTATTAAAAAATAAGATTATATCAGCAAATTTCTTTGTGCATCACGCCCCGATGAGCGATGAAAAAAACGCCGCGCTGTCGCCAAATGCAGACAACTAAAGCCAAACCCATTTACCATTAATAAAATCAAATAGTTAAATGTCTCCATTTAGCGACAGGAAAAATAGCGCCTGTCGCAAAATGCAGACACAGCCGCCAGACGGCGAACGCCGGCCATAAAAAAGGGCGCAATTGCTTGCACCCTCTGTACGGCGGTGGCCGTTTTTAGCCCAGCTGCTTACGGGCGTTGCGGAACATGCGCATCCACGGGCTGTCCTCGCCCCACTCTTCCGGGTGCCAGGAGTTGCTGACGGTGCGGAACACGCGTTCCGGGTGCGGCATCATCACCGTGGCGCGCCCGTTGGCGCTGGTCACGGCGGTAATGCCGTTCGGCGAACCGTTCGGGTTGGCCGGGTAAGTTTCCGTCACCTGACCGGCGTTGTTGACGAAACGCAGCGCCACCAGGCCGTGGCTTTCCAGCGCGGCCAGATGCGCCGCATCGCGCACTTCGACATGCCCCTCGCCGTGGGAAACGGCGATCGGCATGCGCGAACCGGTCATGCCCTGCAGGAACAGCGACGGGCTGGCCGCCACTTCAACCAGGCTGAAACGCGCCTCGAAGCGATCCGACAGGTTGCGCACAAAGCGCGGCCAGTGTTCGGCGCCCGGGATCAGCTCGCGCAGGTTGGACATCATCTGGCAGCCATTGCACACGCCCAGCGCCAGCGTCTGCGGACGGTGGAAGAACGCTTCGAACTCGTCACGCACCCGCTCGTTGAACAGGATAGACTTCGCCCAGCCTTCACCGGCGCCCAGTACGTCGCCGTAAGAGAAGCCGCCGCAGGCCACCAGCGTGTGGAAGTCCTGCAGATCGCGGCGCCCCGCCAGCAGATCGCTCATGTGCACGTCCACCGCGTCAAAGCCGGCGCGGTGGAACGCCGCCGCCATTTCAACGTGGGAGTTCACCCCCTGCTCACGCAGCACCGCCACTTTCGGGCGAGCGCCCTTGGCGATATACGGGGCGGCGATGTCTTCCTGCGGTGCGAAGGTCAGCTTCACGTTCAGGCCGGGATCTTGTTCATCCTGCTTGGCCTGATGTTCCTGATCGGCGCACGCCGGGTTGTCGCGCAGGCGCTGCATCTGCCAGGTGGTTTCCGCCCACCAGGTGCGCAGTGTATTGCGGCTTTCGCTGTACAGTGCCTTGCCGTGTTGGGTGATGACGAAACGATCGCCGGCCTGCACGCTGCCGATGTGATGCACATTGTCGGTCAGACCGTGCTGAGCGAACGCCTGCTTCACGTCATCGAGACGTTCGGCGCTCACCTGGATCACCGCGCCCAGCTCTTCGTTGAACAGCACCGCCAGCGCATCATCGCCGAGGCCGTCAAGGTTGACGTCCACGCCGCAGTGACCGGCGAAGGCCATCTCCGCCAGCGTCACCAGCAGGCCGCCGTCGGCGCGGTCGTGGTAAGCCAACAGCGCTTGATCGGCCACCAGCTGCTGCATGGCATTGAAGAAGCCCGCCAGCTGCGCGACGTTGCGCACGTCGGCCGGTTTGTCACCCAGTTGGCGGTAGACCTGCGCCAGCGCGGTGGCACCCAGCGCGTTATGGCCGTTGCCCAGGTCGATCAACAGCAGCGCGCTGTCGCCCTTATCGGTGCGCAGCTGCGGCGTCACGGTGTGGCGCACGTCCTCCACGCGGGCGAAGGCGGTGATGACCAGCGACAGCGGCGAGGTCATTTCACGCTGTTCGTTGCCTTCCTGCCAGCGGGTCTTCATCGACATGGAGTCTTTACCCACCGGGATAGTGATGCCCAGCGCCGGGCACAGTTCTTCGCCCACCGCTTTCACCGCTTCGTACAGGCCGGCGTCTTCGCCCGGGTGGCCGGCGGCGGCCATCCAGTTGGCGGACAGCTTCACGCGCTTCAGGCTACCGATCTCGGTGGCGGCCAGGTTGGTCAGCGCTTCCCCGACCGCCAGGCGGCCGGAGGCGGCGAAGTCCAGCAGCGCCACCGGTGCGCGTTCACCGAGCGACATCGCTTCGCCGTAATAGCTGTCCAGGCTGGCGGTGGTGACCGCGCAGTCGGCCACCGGGATCTGCCACGGGCCGACCATTTGGTCGCGCGCCACCATGCCGGTAACGGTGCGGTCGCCGATGGTGATCAGGAAGGTTTTCTCCGCCACGGCCGGCAGATGCAGCACGCGTTTCACCGCGTCGGCCAGCGTGATGTTCTCGCGCTGCACCGCCTCGCCGCTCGCCTGCAGGCGGGTGACGTCGCGGGTCATTTTCGGCGTCTTGCCGAGCAGTACGTCCAGCGGCATGTCGATCGGCTGGTTGTCGAAGTGGCGGTCGTTGAGCGTCAGATGCTGTTCTTCGGTCGCTTCGCCGATCACCGCATAAGGCGCGCGCTCGCGGCGGCAGATCTCGTCGAACTGCGCCATCTGCGCCGGGGCGATCGCCATCACGTAACGTTCCTGCGATTCGTTGCACCACACTTCCAGCGGGCTCATGCCCGGCTCGTCGTTGAGGATATCGCGCAGCTCGAAGCGGCCGCCGCGGCCGCCATCGCTCACCAGCTCCGGCATGGCGTTGGACAGGCCGCCGGCGCCGACGTCATGGATAAACAGGATCGGGTTCTGGTCGCCCAGCTGCCAGCAGCGGTCGATCACTTCCTGACAGCGGCGCTCCATTTCCGGGTTGTCGCGCTGCACCGAAGCGAAGTCCAGATCGGCGTCGGACTGGCCGGACGCCATCGACGAGGCCGCGCCGCCGCCCAGGCCGATATTCATCGCAGGGCCGCCCAACACCACCAGCTTGGCGCCGACGGTGATTTCCCCTTTCTGCACGTGATCGGCACGGATGTTGCCGATGCCGCCCGCCAGCATGATCGGTTTGTGGTAGCCGCGCAGCTCAACGCCGTTGTGGCTGTTGACGCGCTCTTCATAGGTACGGAAGTAGCCCAGCAGCGCCGGACGACCGAATTCGTTGTTGAACGCCGCGCCGCCCAGCGGGCCTTCGGTCATGATATCCAGCGCGGTGACGATGCGTTCCGGCTTGCCGAAATCCTGTTCCCACGGCTGTTCAAAGCCGGGAATACGCAGGTTGGACACCGAGAAGCCCACCAGGCCGGCCTTCGGCTTGGCGCCGCGGCCGGTAGCCCCCTCGTCGCGGATCTCGCCGCCGGAGCCGGTCGCGGCGCCCGGCCACGGCGAGATCGCCGTCGGGTGGTTGTGGGTTTCCACCTTCATCAGGATGTGCGCGTCTTCCTGATGGTAATCGTAGGTGCCGGTCTCCGGCGCGGCGAAGAAGCGGCCGACCTGCGAGCCTTCCATCACGGCGGCGTTGTCTTTATACGCCGACAGCACATAGTCCGGCGTCTGCTCATAGGTGTTCTTGATCATTTTGAACAGCGATTTAGGCTGCTGTTCGCCGTCGATGATCCAGTCGGCGTTGAAAATCTTGTGGCGGCAGTGCTCGGAGTTGGCCTGCGCGAACATATAAAGTTCGATATCCGTCGGGTTGCGCCCCAAACCGGTAAAGGCATTCAGCAGGTAGTCGATCTCGTCCTGCGCCAGCGCCAGGCCGAGCCGGACGTTGGCCTGCTCCAGCGCGGCGCGCCCTGCGCCCAGCACGTCGACCGACTGATACGGCGCCGGCTGATGGTGCACGAACAGCTGTTCGGCCTGTTGCAGTTCGCTGAAGACGGTTTCCATCATGCGATCGTGCAGCAGCGCGGCGAGCTGCCGCCACTGGGTTTCCGTCAGCTCGGGCGCCTTGACGTAGAACGCCAGGCCGCGCTCCAGGCGCACGACCTGCTGCAGACCGCAGTTGTGGGCGATGTCGGTGGCTTTGGAAGACCAGGGAGAAATGGTGCCCGGACGCGGCGTAACCAGCAGCAACCGGCCTTCGGGGGCGTGTTCGGCGAGAGAAGGACCGTACTTGAGCAGCCGCTGAAGCTTGGCGTGTTCTTCGGCACTGAGCGGTGCGCTAACATCGGCAAAGTGGACGTACTCGGCGTAGATATCACTGACGGGCAGGTGAGCGTCCTGGCAGCGGGACAGCAGTTTGGTAATGCGAAAAGCCGATAAAGCGGGCGAACCACGCAGAATTTCCATAATCAAAGTTCTCTCGTCTTCGAAGCGACGGATAAGACGCTTCATTGGGCGCAACAGGGGAAAACGCGCGTCATTATAGAGAATCCTCGCCGCCGACGAAACCGTTTGCGTAGGGATAATTGATAAAAGCGTGCCGCACCGTCGAATTGTCATAACGTGTCAATAAAGTTGCACACTGGCGTTTTGTTGCGCAAAATGCCCCCGCACTGGTGATTTAACCATGAGAAAAGTCGCGGTTATCGTCGCCGGCGTACCTGTGCCACCACTGGATAACTATTTGAAACGTCTTAAAATAAACTACATCCTCATCGGCGTTGTTACCCTGCTTCTGGCTCTCGCGCTGTGGCCCAATATCACCTGGCGCAGCGGCCAGGGTGGGCAACTCCAGGAGATCATTTCCCGCGGCGAGTTGCGTATCAGCACGCTGAACTCCCCGCTGACCTATTTCAACACCAAGCAAGGGCCGGGTGGGCTCGACTACGAACTGGCGAAGCGCTTCGCCAACTACCTCGGGGTGAAGCTGGTGGTGATCCCCCATCAGAACATCAATGACCTGTTCGACGATCTGGACGACGACGACGCCGATCTGCTGGCGGCGGGTCTGATCTACAACCAGGAGCGCCTCAGCCGCGCGCGCACCGGCCCGGCCTACTACTCCGTTTCCCAACAGCTGGTGTACCGGCTGGGCACCCCGCGGCCGAAAAGTTTCGCCGACATTAAAGGCAAGCTGGCGGTCGCTTCCGGTTCCGCGCACGTCAGCACCCTCAAGCAGCTCAAACAGGATAAATACCCGGATCTCGCCTGGGAGTCCTCCAGCGATCTCACCTCCAAAGAGCTGCTGGAGCGAGTGGCCGACGGCAAGCTGGACTACACCCTCGGCGATTCGGTGACCATCGCGCTGCTGCAGCGCATCCATCCGCAGCTGGCGGTGGCGTTCGACGTCACCGACGAAGAGCCGGTCACCTGGTATCTGAAACGCGACGGCGACGACAGCCTGTACGCGGCGATGCTGGACTTCTACAGCCAGATGGTGGACGACGGCACCCTGGCGCGGCTCGAAGAGAAATACCTCGGCCACGTCGGCAGCTTCGACTATGTGGACACCAAAACCTTCCTGTCGGCCATCGACTCGGTGCTGCCCAACTTCCGCCCGCTGTTCGAGAAGCACGCCAACGAGATCGACTGGAAGCTGCTGGCGGCCATCGCCTATCAGGAATCGCACTGGAATCCGCAGGCCACCTCACCCACCGGCGTGCGCGGCCTGATGATGCTGACCCGCGCCACCGCCGACGGCCTCGGGGTCAACGACCGCCTCGATCCGGAAGAGAGCATTCAGGGCGGCGCCCTTTACCTGCAGCGGCTGATGGCCAAGGTGCCGGACAGCGTGCCGGAAGACGAGCGCATCTGGTTCTCGCTGGCGGCCTACAACATGGGCTGGGGCCACATGCTGGACGCGCGCAAGCTGACCAAGGCGCAAAAAGGCAACCCGGACAGCTGGGTCGACGTCAAACAGCGCCTGCCGATGCTCAGCCAGAAGCGCTACTACCCGCAGCTGACCTACGGCTATGCGCGCGGGCGTGAAGCCTACAACTATGTGGAAAACATTCGCCGCTACCAGGTCAGCCTGGTGGGCTATCTGCAGGAAAAAGAGAGAAAGGCGGCGCAAGCGGCCGCCGAGCAGGAGGCGTTGGGGAAAGGCTACCCGACGGTGATGCCGGAACTGGCGCTCAACTACTGATTATTCCGGCTTATCCGCCGCCCGCTGCGCCAGCCTGAGCGCTTTTTTCTGTTCGCGGCGCAGGCGGAAGAAATTGCTCAGGGTGGCGGCGCACTCCTCCGCCAACACGCCCGAGACGATCTCCACCTGATGGTTCATGCCCGGATGGCGCAGAATGTCCACCAGTGAACCGGCCGCGCCGGTTTTCTCGTCGGCGGCGCCATACACCAGCCGGCGGATACGGCTGTGCACCATCGCACCGGCGCACATCACGCAGGGCTCCAGCGTGACGTACAGCGTGGCATTCAGCAAACGGTAGTTTTGCAGCACCGCGCCGCCCTGGCGCAGCGCCATGATCTCGGCGTGTGCGGTAGGATCGTGTCGGCCGATCGGGCGGTTCCAGCCCTCGCCGATGACCTGATTGTCCAGCACCAGCAGCGCCCCCACCGGCACCTCGCCCTCTTCCTGCGCGCGCAGGGCCAGCTGCAATGCCTGACGCATCCAGTACTCATCGTTATATTCAGTCATCGCATAATTCCTCGTGCGCTTTTGCGGCGGGCATTATACACACTAGCCCTCCTTTGTCGTAGCCGCCCGCCAATGGCTATACTGGCCGAATCAGCGTGTGATTCAGGGACAAGAAGCATGAAACTCAGTAAAAAGAACGCCGTCGTGGTGCGTAAGGCGCTGGACGGCTGGGTGGGAGAAGGCGCCTTGACGCCCGCACAACGGCAGCAGCTGCTGCAGCATGTGGCCGTGCAGCCTTTCGACTGGCGGCGGCTGGCGCGCTATGCGTTTCTCGCCGCGCTGGCCTCGCTGCTGATCGCCGTCACCAGCCTGTTCGCCGACAGCGAACTGCTTGCATGGCTCAGCGGACTGTTCCGCTTCGACGCGCCGGTGCGCATGGCGATCGCCGGCGTACTGGCGGCACTGACCTACGTCTGGGCGCTGCGTCGCCGCCGGCGCCACCCGGAAAAACGCTACGGCAATGAGGCGGCGCTGTTTGTCGCCGTGTTGCTTACCGCCTGCGCCTTATGGCAGCTGGGGGTCTGGCTGGATAACGGCAGCGGCCGGGTTTCCGTGCTGCTGCTGTTCGCCGCGCTGCTGTACGGCGCGATCGGCTGGTTCAGCCGCTCCGGGCTGGTGTGGTGGTTCGCCCTGCTGTCGCTCGGCAACGCCTTCGGCGCCGAGACCGGCTACCTGTCCGGCTGGGGCGCCTACTGGCTCGGCATGAGCTACCCGATTCGTTTTATCGCCTTTGGCGCGGTGCTGATCGCCGCCGCGCTGCTGCTGCGGCCGCTGTTGGCGCAACGCGGCCTGCAGCGGGTGTCGCTGGCGATGGGCCTGCTGTATCTGTTTATCGCCCTGTGGCTGCTGTCTATCTTCGGCAACTACGGCGACCTCGACAGCTGGTACCGCGCACGCCAGATCGAGCTGTTCCACTGGAGTCTGCTGTTCGGGCTGGCCGCCCTCGCCGCCATTTGGCTGGGATTGAAGCATGACGACGCCATGCTGCGCGGCTTCGGGCTAACCTTCCTCGGCATTAACCTGTATACCCGCCTGTTCGAGTTTTTCTGGGACAGCATGCCGAAGACGATTTTTTTCGCGCTGCTCGGCCTGAGCCTGTGGGCGCTGGGGCATTATGCGGAGAAGATTTGGCAGCTGGGGCGCCAGCCGCACGACGTGACCGACGACCGATCGCGGTACTGATAAAAACAGCAAGGGCGGAATCCTCCGCCCTTGGCTTATTCCAGCTGCTGCAGCTCGCCCTGCTTGCTTACCCGCCAGCGGTGCTCGCAAAAGAACAGCAGCGGATTATCCTGCTTGCTGTCGCTGTAACCGCTGTACAGCTTTAGCGGCGCGCCGAGCCGCTGCTCCAGCTGCACCACTTTTTGCGTCCCCAGGCAGCGCAGAGTCAAGACCCAACCGCCGCAGCGGCGCGTGATGCGGCTGCCGATCAACCGCACCCGCGGCAGAAACGCCGAATCGCGATACACCTGCTCCACCAGCCGTTCCGGCGAGCCGGTGATCAGCCACACTTCGGCATCGTGCTCGTCCAGATACTGCCGCAGCCGCATTTGCACCACCGGAAACGCGGTCACCTTCTGGCGAAAGGCCTCGATAAACTGCCGCTCCAGCGCCTTGAGCTTCGCTTCGGAGCGCCCGAAAGTAATCGCCCACAGCAGCAGGCTCATCGGCCAACGCGCGGCGCGCCCCAGCAGCAGCAGCGCCAGGCCGATCGGCGGCAGCACCGGTATCACCAGCAGCAGGTTCAGCGGCAAACGGCGCAGCAGAAAGCGCAAGAAGCTGCCGAACATATCCTCCTGATGCAGGGTGCCGTCCAGATCGAAAAAGACCACGCGGCGCCCCTCTGCGGCCGGTTGTTGCTGCTTGTCGCTCAAACGCTACTCCTCGGGATCGTTGAACCCCATCATCCAGGTGAAGAGAAAACCGGCGATAATCGTAATCAGCATCCCCGCCAGATACAACATCACCTTACCTGAGACGATGGTCAACGCCAAAGGCAACCCCGAAATGCCGAAGGTGATTACCGTCGCCACCTTCCAGTAGCTGATCAGCGCGCCGCCGACCGCACCGCCGAGGCAGGCGCCGATAAACGGCCGCCCCAGCGGCAACGTCACCCCGAAGATCAGCGGTTCGCCGATGCCGAGAATGCCGACCGGTAACGCCCCTTTGATCACCTTCTTCAGCCGCGCGTTGCGGGTCTTCAACAGCACCGCCAGCGCCGCCCCCACCTGCCCGACGCCGGCCATCGCCAGGATCGGCAGCAGCGGGTTGGAACCGTGCGCCTGCACCAGCTCGACGTGGATCGGCACCAGCCCCTGATGCAGGCCGGAGAGCACCAGCGGCAGGAACAGCCCCGAGAGCAGCGCCCCCACCAGCAGCCCGCCCTTGTCGATCGCCAGATTGGCGCCGTGGGCGATGGCGTCGGAGATAATGCCGCCGATCGGCTGCAGAATCAGGATCGCCAGCGAGGCGGTGACCAGCGTGGTCAGCAATGGATTAAGGATCAGCTCAACCGATTCCGGCAGCAGCGTGCGCAGGCGTTTCTCCACCCAGCACATCAACGCCACCACCAGCAGCACGGCGATCACCCCGCCGCGCCCCGGCTGCAGCGCCTCGCCGAACAAGGTGATCTGCGCCAGAGCCGGGCTGGAGAGAATGCCCGCCATCACGCCGCCCATCGCCTGGGAGCCGCCGAACACCCGCGCGGCGTTGACCCCGACCAAAATGTTCATGATGGCGAACACCGCGCTGCCGAAGATCGCCAGCAACCCCAGCACGTTCGGGTAGTCCACCGCCAGTTGGCCGGCAATGTCGGGCCGTTTCAGCAGGTTGATGATGCCGGTGATCAGGCCCGAAGCGATAAACGCCGGGATCAGCGGAATAAAGACATCGGCCAGCTTTTTCAGCGCGCCGCTCATCGGTGCAGCGTATTTTTGCTTGGCCTGCGCCTTGATGCGGGCCGCGTCACCGACGGCGACGACGGGCTGCGCGCTACCGCTCAGCAATGCGCGCATGGCGTCCACCACCTTGGCGGCGGCGCCCGGGCCAACGATAAACTGATGCTGCTCACCCTGTTTGATATAGCCCTTCACGCCGGACAGCTGCTTGAGAGCGGCCAGATCCAGACGCTGTTCGTCGCTGACCTCGACGCGTACCCGCGTCATGCAGTTCTCCAGTTTGAGGATATTGCCCTCGCCCCCCACGCCCGCCAGGATCTGTGTCGCCAATGCCGTTGTCTTGTCCATCGCCGCCCCCACCGTGAATTAACGCGCCAGCGCCGCGCGCAGGTAGCCGTCGTGCCGCTGCAGCCGCTGCTGCGCCTCTTCGGCGCTGACGCCGGCCAGAATCATCAGGATCGCCGGCTTGACCTCGAAGCCGGTCTGCGCCAGCGCCGCCTCGGCCTGAGCGCGTTCGGCGCCGGTGGCCTCCACCACGATGCGGCAGGCGCGATCCACCAGTTTGACGTTGGTGGCCTTCACGTCCACCATCAGGTTCTGATAGACCTTGCCCAACTTGACCATCGCGCCGGTCGACAGCATGTTGAGCACCAGCTTCTGCGCGGTGCCGGATTTCAGGCGCGTCGAACCGGTCAGCGCCTCCGGCCCCACCACCGGCGAGATCGCCACCTGCGCTTCATGCGCGATCGGCGAATCCGGGTTACAGGAGATGGCCACCGTCGGGCAGCCCAGCCCGCGCGCATAGCGCAGTGCGCCGATCACATAAGGCGTGCGCCCCGAGGCCGCCAGCCCCACCACCATATCGACGGCGGTGAGGTTCAGCGCCCGGAGATCGGCTTCGCCCAGGGCTTCGTCGTCTTCCGCCCCCTCCACCGCCTTGAGCAACGCGCCCGGCCCGCCGGCGATCAAGCCCACCACCACGCCGTGCGGCACGCCGAAGGTCGGCGGGCACTCGGAGGCATCCAGCACGCCCAATCGGCCGCTGGTGCCGGCGCCCAAATAAATCAGCCGCCCACCGGCCTTCAACGCCGCCGCGGCCAAATCGACCGCCTGCGCGATCGCCGGCAGCACCTTTTCGATCGCCTCCGGCACCTTGCGGTCTTCCTGGTTAAAGCAGCGGACCATCTCCAGCGTCGACATCTCATCCAGCCCCAGGGTGGCCGGGTTGCGGGTTTCCGATACCAGTGCGCCTAAGTTCATCTGTTCACCTTTGAATTTTTAATTCACAAATTTAAATCAATATTTGAATATTTTATTCAACAAAGCGAGCGCTATTTGCTATTTTAACGACGAGCTCACAAAAATTTTCACCGCGCGTTTTCGCCGCCTGCGTGGCAAAATGGCCGCTGGTTTCCAGGGAAAGATCAATGAGTACCCTTCTGCGCATACGCCAGATGTATCCGACACTGGCGCAAAACGACCGCAAGCTGGCGGATTTTTTGCTGAACAACGCCGAGCAGGCGCGCCATCTCAGCTCGCAAAAGCTGGCCGAGCTGGCCGGCATCAGCCAGTCGAGCGTGGTGAAGTTCGCCCAAAAGCTGGGCTATAAGGGCTTTCCGGCGCTGAAACTGGCGCTGAGCGAAACGCTGGCCCAGCCGCAGGCCGAGCCGGTGGTGACCGTTCACAACCACATCCTCAGCAGCGACACGCTGAAAATCGTCGGTGAAAAACTGCTGGCGGAAAAGCAGGCGGCGCTGCGCGCGACGCTGGACATCAACAGCGAAGAGCGGCTGCATCAGGCGCTGGACATGCTGCGCCAGGCGCGCCGGGTCATGCTGATCGGCATCGGCGCCTCCGGGCTGGTGGCCAAGGATTTCTCCTTCAAACTGCTGAAAATCGGCGTGATGGCAGTGGCCGAACCGGACATGCACGTCCAGCTGGCGGCGGTTCAGGCGCTGGACAAACGCGATCTGCTGCTGGCTATCTCTTTCAGCGGCGAACGGCGTGAAATCAATCTGGCGGCGGAAGAGGCGCGCCAGGCCGGCGCCAGAGTGCTGGCGCTGACCAGCTTCTCTCCCAACGGCCTGCAGCAACGCGCGGACCACTGCCTCTATACCATCGCCGAAGAGCCCCACACCCGCAGCGCGGCCATCTCTTCCAGCACGGCCCAGTACGCCCTCACCGACCTGCTGTTTATGGCGCTGATCCAGCACGATCTCGATCATGCCCGCGATCGCATCAAACACAGCGAACAGTTAATGAAAAAGTTGGTTTGAGGCGTATAATGGCGGCCGATAAAACGCCGCCAGCTCAATTATTTCCCTTCTCTGCATTCGAAAAATAATGTGCGGGCGGTGACTCGCTCAATTATCGTTCAATAATTGAGCATGCATGGACAGCATTATTTAACGATACCATTATGAATACACACACTGTTATTTTAGATAAGTTGCGGCACTCCGTGGCTCACCCGACCCTGCGCACTTTTTTATTTTACGCCATTATTGCTTTGATATTGATCAAAGCGATGGGATACAGCGGCGGAAAAGGCATTGATATTCTTTTTATTGCACTTACCTTGTTATTATTATCTATCCATTCGCTTACCCGTTACGGCCTGATTATTCCGTTTATTCTGCTATGCGCGCTGTATGCGCCGGTCGGGGCCATATACGGTTCCCCATCAGCCGTCGTGGTGTCCGCCCTGCTGCAATCCAACCCGATAGAGGCAAGGGAGTTTTTGCAAACCCTCCCGGCCAGCTGTTATCTGTTACCTGTCGCCATTCTGGTTACGCCGGTCATTCTCGGTCGATTTATTTGGCGATACCCCCTGTCAAAGAAAACAATATTGACCGCATTGGCCCTGCTTACGGTGATTATTATCGCCAGAGCATTCAGCGGTGGGTTGAGTAATCTTCGATTGCCTGATTTCTTTTTATCCACTTATTCAGCTTACCATCAATACCAACAGCAGATTGATGAATTAAACACCGACGCTTCAGCACCAAACCGCTGGTCGCTTTCCGCCGGCGCACCAACGAATGAGAACTATGTCATTATCGTCGGCGAAAGTATGCGCAGGGATCATATGTCCTTATTTGGTTATCCGGTGTCCACTACACCGTTTCTGGATAATGCCAAGGGACGGTTTTACAGCAATTATATTTCCACCGCGCCGAATACGTTCGAATCGCTCCCCCGCACGCTGGCTTTAAGCAACGGCCACAACATTGCCCTCGGGGATAATCTTATCACCCTGGCAAAAGCCGCCGGCCTCAATACCCACTGGCTGTCCAATCAGGGCATGTTCGGGCAATTCGATACGCCGGTATCAAAAATCGCCATGTTCAGCGATAGCCATTACTTCCTGAAGAAAGGCGACTATCAATCGCGCAACACCGATGATGATGCACTGCTGCCGATATTTGACCAATTATTGAGCCGCCAGGGGCAAGGCAACCTGTATGTGCTGCATCTGATGGGCTCGCACGCCGACTTTTGCGAGCGGCTTAACGGCGAACCGCCGAGCGTCGAGTCGCCGAATAAGGAGCTGGCCTGCTACCTCTCTACCTATCGCAAGACTGACCGTTTTATCGAGCAGGTTTATCAAAGTCTGAAACAGACCGGCGCGCCGTTTAAACTGTTCTATTTCTCCGATCACGGTCTTTCCCATAAGGATATCGGCGGCATACGTTCTCTGCGTCACAGCGGCGATACCCGGCAGAATTACCAGGTGCCGTTGCTGGTGCTGAGCGATCGCGACCAACAGCACCAGATCATTGATGATCCCTTGAGCGCGTTCGATTTTATCGGGTTGTTTGCTCAAGAGGCGGGAATACGGGTTACCCATCCGGAGGTGATGCCTACGATGCGTATGGCGGATACCGATAAGCGCTGGGTGTTTGACGGGCAGAGAAGAGTTGATTTCGATCAGTTGGCTGATGACCCACCTGAGTTACCCTAAGCGGTAAGATGACGAAAAAACGCCCGCCGCGCGGCGATTCTATGATAGATTGCGCGCCAGCCCGAGCACACCGATGGAAAGATAACTGACAATGGCACTGCTGATTACCAAGAAATGCATCAACTGCGACATGTGCGAGCCGGAATGCCCAAACCAGGCGATTTCGATGGGCGATGAGATTTATCAGATCGATACCGATCGCTGCACCGAGTGCGTCGGCCATTACGATACGCCGACCTGCCAGCAGGTTTGCCCGATCGACAACACCATCATCACCGATCCGCAGCATCGCGAGACCAACGAACAGCTGTGGGACAAGTTCGTGGTGCTGCACCACGCCGATCGCATTTAATTTGCCGCAGGACTGACAAGGGCGCCACAGGCGCCCTTGCTATTTTCAGCTTTCGACGATCACCGTCGCGCAGGCGTAGCGCCGTTCGTCGGCCAGCGAAACGTGGATCGCGGTGACCCCCATCTCCCCGGCCAGCTCGGCGGCGCGGCCGTGCAAACGAATATTCGGCTTGCCCAGCGCATCGTTGAACACTTCGAACTGATTGAACGCCAGGCCGTTGCGAATGCCGGTGCCGAACGCCTTGGCGGCGGCCTCTTTCACCGCGAAACGTTTGGCCAGAAAGCGAATCGGCTGCTGGTGCTGCTGATACAGCGCCCACTCGGCGTCGCTCAGCACGCGGCGCGCCAGGCGATCGCCGCTGCGCTCCACCACCGCTTCGATACGCGCCATCTCGACGATGTCGGTTCCCAGCCCGAGCACCGCCATTACCGGCGCGCTTCCCGCATCAGCACTTTCATGTCGGCAACCGCGGCCGGCAGCCCGCTCATCACCGCCTGGCCGATAATCGCATGGCCGATGTTCAGCTCGTGCATCTCCGGCAGCGCGGCGATCGGCTGCACGTTATGGTAGGTCAGGCCGTGGCCGGCGTTGACCTTCAGCCCTTTCTCGGCCGCGTAGGCGGCGGCTACCGCGATACGGCGCAGCTCGGCCTGTACCGCCAGCTCGCCCTGCGCTTCGGCGTAGGCGCCGGTATGGATCTCGATATAGGGTGCGCCCACCGCCACCGCCGCGTCGATCTGGCGATGATCGGGATCGATGAACAGCGAGACCAAAATGCCCGCCTGCGCCAGGCGCTCGACCGCCACGCTCATTTTGTCCAGCTGGCCGGCGACGTCCAGGCCGCCTTCGGTGGTCACTTCTTCGCGCTTTTCCGGCACCAGGCAGCAGAAATGCGGCTTCAGCTCAATGGCGATGTCCAGCATCTCGTCGGTCACCGCCATCTCCAGATTCATGCGCGTCTGGATGGTCTGGCGCAGCAGGCGCACGTCACGGTCGGTGATGTGGCGGCGGTCTTCGCGCAGATGCACGGTAATGCCGTCGGCCCCCGCCTGTTCGGCAATGAATGCCGCCTGAACCGGATCCGGGTATTGGGTTCCGCGCGCGTTACGTAACGTGGCGATGTGATCGATATTGACGCCCAGCAGCAAATCAGCCATGACAACCTCTAAATACGATTTTCAGTGCCAGCAGTTTACACGCGGGCGCAAGGCGGCAAAAGGGGAAAAGGTCAGGCGTCGTCGACCGGCGTATTCGGCTGTTTGCGCACGAACTGGCGGAACAGTTCGCGGCTCTTCAACGGCTTGCCGCCGAGGTAGGGTTTCAGCGCCATGCGGGTGAAACGCTTGGCGGCGCGCAGCGTCTCGGCATCGGGAAACTGCCGCTCCGCCAACGCGCGCAATTCGCGCCCGGTGAAGCTGTAGTGATCCACCACCAGGCTGGCGATGAAGCCTTTCTCTTCGCGATAGCGATAGGTCATGGCATCATCCACCGGCAGGCCGCTGCCGGCGCAGTGCAGGAAATCGAGGCCGTAACCCAGGTGGTGCAGCAAGGCCAACTCGAACTGGCGCAGCGCCTGCTCCGGCGAGCTGTCTTCCGCTGCCAGCGCCTGCAGGCATTGCAGATAGTCGAAGAACAGCACCGAATAGTTGGTTTCCTGCTCCAGCACGCGCGCCAGCAGTTCGTTCACGTACAGGCCGCTGTAAAGCATCATGCCGCTGAGGGGTAAACCGAGGGAGACCGCTTCGGCGTTGCGCAGCGTTTTCACTTCGCCGCGGCCGCCCCAGCGCACTAACAGGGGGGTAAAGGGCTGCAGACAGCCCTTCAGATTGGAGCGGCGGCTGCGCGCGCCTTTCGCCAGCAAGCGCACCCGCCCATGACCTTCGGTAAACAGATCCAGCATCAGACTGGTTTCACTGTACGGCCGCCCATGCAGGACGAAAGCGCGCTCCCAGCCGTCCACGGATCGTTACTTCAGATCGTCAACATAGCCCAGGCTGCGCAGCGCACGTTCGTCGTCCGCCCAACCGGATTTCACTTTCACCCACAGCTCGAGATGCACTTTGGCGTCGAACATCTGTTCCATGTCCTGGCGCGCTTCGATGCCGATGGTTTTGATCTTGGCGCCCTTGTTGCCGATGACCATTTTCTTCTGGCCTTCGCGCTCAACCAGGATCAGGCCGTGCACATCGTAGCCGCCGCGATCGTTGGCCACGAACTGTTCGATTTCTACCGTCACCGAGTACGGCAGCTCTTCGCCTAGGAAACGCATCAGCTTCTCGCGGATGATCTCGGAGGCCATAAAGCGCTGTGAGCGATCGGTGATGTAGTCTTCCGGGAAGTGGTGTTCCGCTTCCGGCAGCAGCTTGCGCACGATGCCGGCGATGGTGTCGACGTTCATGCCTTTTTCGGCGGAGATAGGCACCACGTCGAGGAAGTTCATCTGCTGGCTGAGGAACGCGATGTGCGGCAACAGCTTGGATTTGTCGGTGACGTTATCGACCTTGTTGATCGCCAGCAATACCGGGCAGCGCAGGCTGCGCAGCTTGTTGACCACCATTTCGTCGTCGGCGGTCCAGTTGGTGCCTTCGACCACGAAGATCACCAGTTCGACGTCGCCGATCGAGCTGCTGGCCGCGCGGTTCATCAAGCGGTTGATGGCGCGTTTTTCTTCGATGTGCAGCCCTGGGGTATCGACGTAGATCGCCTGATAGGCGCCATCGGTGTCGATGCCCATGATGCGGTGACGGGTCGTCTGCGGCTTACGCGACGTAATGGAAACCTTCTGCCCCAGCAGTTGGTTCAGCAACGTCGATTTGCCCACGTTCGGGCGGCCGACGATGGCGATAAACCCGCAGTGTTGTTTTACTTCGCTCATTCAAGCTCCAGCTTTTTCAGCGCTTGTTCCGCTGCCGCCTGCTCGGCTTTACGGCGGCTCGAGCCGGTGCCCACCACGGGCTCGCTCAAACCACTCACCTGGCAGTGGATGGTAAACTCTTGGTCGTGCGCTTCACCGCGAACCTGCACTACCAAATAAGAAGGCAACGGCAGATGACGCCCCTGCAAAAACTCCTGCAGACGGGTTTTCGGGTCTTTCTGCTTATCACCGGGGCTGATTTCGTCCAACCGGCTGCGATACCAGTCCAAAATCAGACGCTCGACGGTCTGGATATCACTGTCCAGGAACACGCCGCCGATCAATGCCTCCACCGTATCCGCCAGGATTGACTCGCGGCGGAACCCACCACTTTTCAATTCGCCCGGCCCAAGCCGCAGACATTCGCCCAGGTCAAACTCGCGCGCCATCTCCGCCAGCGTGTTGCCGCGCACCAGCGTGGCGCGCATGCGGCTCATATCGCCCTCGTCGACGCGAGGAAAGCGGTGATAGAGCGCATTGGCGATGACAAAGCTCAGAATCGAGTCACCCAGAAACTCAAGACGTTCATTGTGTTTACTGCTGGCGCTGCGGTGAGTCAAAGCCTGCAGTAAAAGCTCCTGCTGTTGAAAAGTGTAGCCCAGCTTCCGCTGCAGCCTGTTTATTACGATGGGGTTCATGAGTTACCAATAGATCAAGAATGCGTCAAAAACTTGCAGCATACGGAACAGGCCTGCTTCGCCGAAAGCCGATCCAAAGCTGTTTCGTTTGCAGTGGCTCCCAGCAGGGGCCAACTTTTTATCGCTCGAGAAAGTATTCTACAACGAGTGGAAACATAATGCTGTGTTTTATATCCCCTTAATCTTTCACGCCGCAGTAGGCTGCGGCGTGAAATTAACAGGGAATCAGTCAGCGATTAATGAATGCCGCCGATCCGGCTGAAACGCACGCCGGTAGGCCACTCACCTTCCTGCTTTTCAAAGCTCATCCAGATGGCCGTGGCTTTACCCACCAGATTCTTCTCCGGCACAAAGCCCCAGTAACGGCTGTCCGCGCTGTTGTCGCGGTTGTCGCCCATCATGAAGTAATGCCCGGTCGGCACCACCCACTCCGCCAGCGGTTTGCCCGGCTGTTGGTAGTAAGCGCCCACCCGATCCTGCGCGTCCGGCACGGTCAGGATACGATGCGTGACGTTGCCGAGGCTTTCCTGGCGCTCGCGCATGCGAATGCCGCCCGGCGGCACGTTATCGCTCAGCGGGATCTGGTAGAAGCCGTTGCTGGCCTCGCCCATGCCGCTGCGGCTGAACAACTGCACGAAGTCGCTCGGCTGCGCGTCGGCGTAGGTCACCGCCAGCGCGGTATCGCAGGACTGCCCACTGTTGCAGGACGGCTGCACGGTAACGCGCTTATTCACCGGATCGTAAGTAATACGGTCGCCCGGCAGGCCGATCACGCGCTTGATATAATCCAGTTTCGGATCCAGCGGATATTTAAATACCGCAATATCGCCGCGCTTCGGATGGCCGGTTTCAATGAGCGTGGTCTGGGTAATCGGATCTTTAATGCCGTAGGCATATTTCTCCACCAGAATGAAATCGCCAATCAACAGCGTCGGCATCATTGAGCCGGACGGGATCTGGAACGGTTCGTAAATAAACGAACGCACCACAAAGACCAACAGCAGCACCGGGAACACCGATGCGCCGGTCTCCACCCAGCCTGGCTGCTTCGCCACTTTCGCCAGCGTTTTATCGTCTACGGCGCCCGCGGTCTGTGCGTTGACCGCCGCGATCTTCGCGCGGCGGGCCGGCGCCCATTTGAAGCGCTCGAAGCACCAGATGATCCCGGTGACCAGGGTGGCCAACGCCAGGATCAGGGCAAACATATTCGCCATGCAAACTCCCTCGTTTCGCGAACTCGTCGCGGTTACTTGCCGTCTTTACCGACGTGCAGAATGGCCAGGAACGCTTCCTGCGGCAGTTCGACGTTGCCGACCTGCTTCATGCGTTTCTTACCGTCTTTCTGTTTCTGCAGCAGCTTTTTCTTACGGCTGACGTCACCGCCGTAGCATTTCGCCAGCACGTTTTTACGCAGCTGCTTCACGGTGGAACGCGCGATGATGTGCGTGCCGATCGCCGCCTGAATCGCGATGTCGAACTGCTGACGCGGGATCAGATCTTTCATCTTCTCCACCAACTCACGGCCGCGATACTGCGAGTTGTCGCGGTGAGTGATCAGCGCCAGCGCATCCACGCGCTCGTTGTTGATCAGCACGTCCACGCGCACCATGTCGGAGGCCTGGAAGCGCTTGAAGTTGTAATCCAGCGACGCATAGCCGCGCGACGTGGACTTCAGGCGGTCGAAGAAGTCGAGCACCACTTCCGCCATCGGGATTTCATAGGTCAACGCCACCTGGTTGCCGTGGTAGACCATGTTGGTCTGCACGCCGCGTTTCTCAACGCACAGGGTGATGACGTTACCCAGGTATTCCTGCGGCATCAGCATGTGACATTCGGCGATCGGCTCGCGCAGTTCCTGGATGTTGTTCAACGGCGGCAGCTTGGACGGGCTGTCGACGTAGATCACTTCTTTGCCGGTGGTTTCCACTTCGTAGACGACCGTCGGCGCGGTGGTGATCAGATCCAGATCGTATTCACGTTCCAGACGCTCCTGAATGATCTCCATGTGCAGCAGGCCGAGGAAGCCGCAGCGGAAGCCGAAGCCCAGCGCGGTGGAGCTTTCCGGCTCGTAGAACAGGGAAGCGTCGTTGAGGCTCAGCTTGCCCAGCGCATCGCGGAAGGACTCATAATCGTCGGAGCTGATCGGGAACAGACCGGCGTACACCTGCGGCTTCACTTTCTTGAAGCCCGGCAGCGCTTTATCCGCCGGCTGACGCGCCTGCGTCAGGGTATCGCCCACCGGCGCGCCGAGGATGTCTTTGATCGCACAGACCAGCCAGCCCACTTCGCCGCAGTTCAGCACGTCGCGATCGACCTGCTTCGGCGTGAAGATGCCCAGGCGGTCGGCGTTGTACACCTGGCCGGTGCTCATGACCTTGATCTTGTCGCCCTTGCGCAGCGTGCCGTTCTTGACGCGCACCAGAGACACGACGCCCAGGTAGTTATCGAACCAGGAGTCGATGATCAGCGCCTGCAGCGGCGCATCGGGATCGCCCTGCGGCGGCGGGATGTCGCGCACCAGGCGCTCCAGCACGTCGGGCACGCCGACGCCGGTTTTGGCCGAGCAGCGCACCGCATCGGTGGCGTCGATGCCGACGATGTCTTCAATTTCCTGCGCGGCGCGATCCGGATCGGCGGCCGGCAGGTCGATTTTGTTCAGCACCGGCACCACTTCCAGATCCATTTCGATCGCGGTGTAGCAGTTGGCCAGCGTCTGGGCTTCGACGCCCTGACCGGCATCCACCACCAGCAGCGCGCCTTCGCAGGCCGCCAGCGAGCGGGAAACTTCATAGGAGAAGTCAACGTGGCCGGGGGTGTCGATAAAGTTGAGTTGATAGGTCTGCCCATCCAGCGCCTTATAATCCAGCGTCACGCTCTGCGCTTTGATGGTGATGCCGCGCTCGCGCTCCAGATCCATGGAATCGAGCACCTGCGCGGCCATTTCACGGTCAGACAAGCCGCCGCAGATTTGGATAATGCGGTCAGACAGCGTCGACTTACCGTGGTCAATATGGGCAATAATGGAGAAATTTCGTATATGCTTCATTATAAAAGTTTTTCTGCCTTGGTATTTCTGAATTACTCGCCTATAGAAACCCGCATGGACCTAAAGCGACAGTGAATGGGTTAGGCCGTCTTGCACCTGAATCGCTGCATTCTACATGCCACACCACTGAAAACCTAGCGATCGGTGCAGTGAAGGCATTCTATTATGCGCCGCTAAATGTTACAGGGCGCCCCGGCGGGTGAAAACAGATGTTAACGCGGACGATACGGCCTGAACCCAAGGCTTGCCGATGATTCGTGGCCACCAAACTCCGGCGCTAATACATAACCGGCCGCAGCGCAATAAACCCTCTCCGAAATAATAAAAAAAGAATATTTGGATCAACCTCTTAGATTTCCATCTCATCCATCTTCCTTTAGGAAAAACCCCATATACGCCACCACCGCCCCTCGGATAGAAAGGGCATGAACTCCGCGACAAAACATTATTCAGGGCACTACATCGGCAGCCTACCGGGGTTCACCAGCATATCTGCGTACGTTGATTGGAAGGTGCATTATGATCGATAAAGGGCAAATGCTGAGCCGGCACGATTTTTCAAAGGTCAACTGGGGCATTCTGGCGGCGGCGGCGCTGCTGTTTAGCGTGGGGGCGGCGCTGTTGGTGCTGCCGCTGCTGAGCAGCATTGATGAGAGCGAGGTCATCACGCTGTTGCAGGCCGGCGCGGGCACGATTTTACTCGGCTGTACGCTGCTGGCGCTGCGGCATTATCTGCGTCCGACGCTGACCTATCGCCTGTACGAGCACGGCGTGCGGGTCTTTGACGGCCACCATCACAAAGAGCGCTTCATCCCGTTTGAGAAGATCGGCGATATCTATCGCTTTCGCGGCGGCCAGGCTTTTGGCGGGCTGTTTGACGTCACGGCGTTCCGCGCCGGCGCGGATCAGCCCTGGTGTACGGTTTTCAGCAATGTCGCCCATTCGTGGCGGCTGGCGGACGTGATCGTCGACCAACAGCTGCAGCAGCGCGGGCCGCTGGCGCTGAATGCGCTCTATCAAGGGGAGACGGTGTCGTTTCACACCGTTGAGGGCGACGCGCGCTGGCTGTGGCAACTGCTGCTCGGCAAGCGGCAAGGCACGCCGACCGAAACGCTGCGGCTGAGCGCCACCCTGCTGACCACGGAACGGGGCAACGTGCCGCTCGAGCAGATCCGCGCGGTGGAAAACCATCCGCAGCGCGGCATCCGTTTGCTCGACGGCCAGGGAAATGTGCTGTTCGCGATTAACTACGATTCGCTGCTCAGCGCCGATCTGTTCATCGCGCTGCTGGAGCATATGATCCACAACCGCATCCCCGCCTATCACAACCCGGCGATGACGCGGCCGTCGGTTTAAATCAGCGGGGAATTTTCCGCCTGCATGCGCATCGCGGTAGGCGGCAACCCAATCTGCAGCACCACCGGCTGATAATCGGCCTGCTCGCCCAGACGCCGGGCCAACCGACGCGCCAGCATAAAGGCCGCCGCGCCGCCCAGTACGGCGCCGACGGCCGCCGAGGCGTCGCTGCCGAAACAATATTGCAGCAACGTGCCGCCCAGCATCATGCCCAGCAGCGGCGTCAGGTAAACCAGCATGGCGGAGCGCAGCAGGCTGCCTTCCGCAATGCCGACTTCAACGCGCTGCCCCGGTTCGAGCGGCTGATCGATATGCACCTGCAGCTGATGCTCGGTTTCCGGCACCAGCTCGTTCAGCGCGCGCGCGCCGCAGCCGGAACGCGCGGTGCAGCTGCCGCAGCCGGCCTTGGGTTCACAGCGCAGCAGCGCTACGCCCTGTTGCCACGAAACCACCGTGGCCCACTCTTTCATCATTGCGGCGATACCTTGAAAGAAATGCTGTCGGCGATGCGCTTGGCCGTAGCCGGCGGCAATTCGCCCACGATAGTGATTTCGTTGCCCGCGCGCACTTCGGTCTGAATGGTGCGGCGCCCCTGACGGTAGTATTGCTGCCCGGCTCCGCTGCCCGCCGGGCTGACGTTGACCGAGAAGCTGAACAGGCCGTCGCTGTAGAGCCGGGATTCAACCGGCACGGCGACGTTCGGCAATTTTCGGCGATTGCGCGCCACCTCGTCCACCCCGGCCGGCAGCCAGCCGGTGCTCCAGCTGAGCTTGACGTTTTCTACCGCCGGCAGCGACAGCAGCGGCGGCAGGTTGGCTTTGAGCAGCCCCTGCATCGCGCCCTGCACGTCGGCGCCGACCGCGAAGGAGATCACCCGATATTGCTCCAGCGTTTCGCCGTCGCGATCGAGCAGATCCACCCGCAGCGGCAGCTTGGTGTCCTCGTCCATCCAGACGATATAGCTGTAGCGGGAACCGTCGCGCGCCACCACGCGCAGCACTTCACACGGCCGATCGGCGATGCGGGTGCTGCCCACGGAGATAAAGTCGTAGTACTTGGCCAGGCGGGTGAAATCGGCATAGACGATCGCCGGCAACGCATCGACGATGTGATCGCCGGTGAGCGTGAACGGCTCCAGGCCAGGCTCGAAGTAGCTGATCCCGCCGCCGCGCTGCAACACTTCGCGGCGCGGGCCGTCCATATGCAGCAGCTGGCCGAGCGGCACGTTGCCGATCACCGCATGGCGATAGCGCAACGACTCGATTCCCTGCTTGCTGATGCTGATGTAGGCGAGCTCGTAATTGAGAGAACGGCTGGCGCTGCTCATCTGTTGCAATAACGCCCCGGACGCAGTTGGCTGCGCCGGGGCGATGCTGGAATAGAGCAGGCTGCCCGTCAATAAACAAACGGAGAACCAGATTTGCTTCATTACTGCTGTTGCATTCCTAAAGACTGAGTTCCGGGAACCTGAATGGCGGCCTGTTGCGGGTTGCCTTGCTCAAGCTGCAGCTGATCCGAATGCAGGCGACGTTGCAGTTCATAGTCCTGCAGCATGGCGTTGATGCGCTTGCGCTGTTCCTGCACCTGCTGCTGTTGGCCGCTGCCGGTGGAGAAACTGTCGGCCGGGACGCCCAGGCTGACCGGCGAGGCCTGGCCCATGATCGGCAGCGTGGTGAAGGCCGGCGATTCGGACGCGTTCGATGGCGCAGAAGGCTGGTTGTACTGCTGCACGCCGACGATCACCGCCAGCGACACGCAGGCCGCCATACCGATTTGCGTAATCTGGCTCGCCCAGGGACGCACTTTGTCCCGGAACGGCATTTTCTGCCAGGTGTGAGGCTGCGGCTGAGATTCCTGAACGGCGGAAGGCACCAGCCGGGCGGGTTCTTTCTCAAGTGCAGCGGCTACGCGATCGGCGATGTCGAGATGCATCACTTGCCCGACATCACCTCGCAGTGTGTCACGTATCAGGTGATAGCTCTGCCAGCTTTGTTGAAGCGTTCGATCTTGCGACAGAGAACTCAACAGCTCGCTGTCGAACGATTCACCATCCATCAGAGCGGAAAGCTTTTCTTTCTGCATGCCTAAGTACCCTTCCTGTGCCCGCCATTGCTAACGCTGGATCAGCGGTTGAACTTTATTATCGATAGCTTCCCGGGCGCGGAAAATACGCGAACGTACGGTTCCGACCGGGCAATCCATGATGGCGGCTATCTCTTCGTAGCTTAGACCATCCAACTCCCGCAGGGTAATCGCCATGCGAAGATCCTCGGGGAGCGACTCAATGGTACGGAAAACTATCTGTCTCAGCTCTTCTGACAACATTAAGTTCTCAGGGTTCGAAATTTCTTTCAGTGCGCCCGCACTTTCGTAATTTTCCGCATCGTTGGCGTCCACATCACTGGATGGCGGACGGCGCCCCTGAGCAACCAGATAATTCTTTGCCGTGTTCACGGCGATTCGATACAACCAGGTATAAAAAGCGCTGTCGCCACGGAACGATTCCAGTGCGCGATAGGCCTTGATAAACGACTCCTGCACCACATCGGGCACATCGCCCTGCGGCACATAGCGGGAAACGAGACTCGCCACCTTATGCTGATAGCGCACTACCAGTAGGTTAAACGATTTCTGATCGCCCTTTTGGACCCGCTCGACCAGAACTTGATCCGTTAACTGCTCGCTCATCCGAGGTAAACTCTCCCCAAATCCGTCTCCACGCGTAAAATTGTACTGCCAGCCATACATTATTTTCCTGAGCAAGCACTCGCTTGGAGTTCATATAGAACACGAAGTTCCATATCGCCATTGTTTTTTCTGTTGATGTCACCCTATCCGTGGCTTTTGCCCGGACAGTTAGGCTAACATGAAATTCACTCTTCTTCTGCACACATCATACGTTATGCAACCATCATCTGAACATGTAAGCGATGTACTGATCGTCGGCAGCGGCGCTGCGGGCCTGTCACTGGCGCTGCGCCTGGCGCAGCATTGCAAGGTTACCGTTCTCAGCAAGGGGCCGCTCAGCGAGGGAGCCACCTTTTACGCCCAGGGCGGGATCGCCGCGGTGTTCGATGAGACGGACAGCATTGCCTCACACGTTGATGACACTTTGATTGCCGGCGCCGGCCTGTGCGACAAAGAGGCCGTCGAATTCATCGCCGGCAACGCGCGCCACTGCGTGCAGTGGCTGATCGATCAGGGCGTGCTGTTCGACACCGAGGTCAACGCGCAGGGCGAGGAGCATTATCACCTCACGCGCGAAGGCGGCCACAGCCATCGCCGCATCCTGCACGCCGCGGACGCGACCGGTAAGGAAGTAGAGACCACGCTGGTGGGGAAAGCAAGCGCTCACCCCAATATTTGCGTGATGGAGCGCCGCAACGCGGTTGACCTTATCACCTCGAACAAAATCGGCCTGCCGGGCACCCGCCGAGTGGTGGGCGCGTACGTCTGGAACCGCGAGCTGGAGCGGGTGGAAACCTACCGCGCCAAAACGGTGGTGCTGGCGACCGGCGGCGCGGCCAAGGTATACCAATACACCACCAACCCGGACATCTCCTCCGGCGACGGCATCGCCATGGCCTGGCGCGCCGGCTGCCGGGTCGCCAACCTGGAGTTCAACCAGTTCCACCCGACCTGCCTGTTCCATCCGCAGGCGCGCAACTTCCTGCTGACCGAAGCGCTGCGCGGCGAAGGGGCTTACCTGAAGCGCCCGGACGGCAGCCGCTTTATGCCGGATTTCGACCCGCGCGGCGAACTGGCTCCGCGCGATATCGTCGCCCGCGCCATCGACCATGAAATGAAGCGTCTGGGCGCCGACTGCATGTACCTGGACATCAGCCACAAGCCGGCGGAGTTCATCACCCAGCACTTCCCGATGATCCACGAGAAGCTGCTGACGCTGGGCTTCGATCTGACCCGGCAGCCGATCCCGATCGTCCCGGCGGCGCACTACACCTGCGGCGGCGTGATGGTCGATCAGCACGGCCGCACCGATCTCGACGGGCTGTACGCCATCGGCGAGGTCAGCTATACCGGCCTGCACGGCGCCAACCGCATGGCGTCGAATTCGCTGCTGGAGTGCCTGGTGTACGGTTGGTCGGCGGCGGAAGACATTCTGCAGCGCCTGCCGTTCATCCAGCAGGCCAAACAGCTGCCGCACTGGGATGAAAGCCGGGTGGACGATGCGGACGAACGGGTGGTGATTCAGCATAACTGGCACGAGCTGCGGCTGTTCATGTGGGATTACGTCGGCATCGTGCGCACCACCAAGCGGCTGGAGCGCGCCCTGCGCCGCATCAACACCCTGCAGGCGGAAATCGACGAGTACTACGCTCACTTCCGCATCTCCAACAACCTGCTGGAGCTGCGCAATCTGGTGCAGGTGGCAGAGCTTATCGTGCGCAGCGCCATGGCGCGCAAAGAGAGCCGCGGCCTGCACTACACGCTGGACTACCCGGATCTGCTGCCGGAAGCGCTGCCGACCATATTGCAGCCTTAAACTCTGCGACAGGGCGCCTAATCGGCGCCCTTTTCTTTTCAGTAGAACAGGTAGAAGTCGGCGATCAACCGGCGGAAATCGTCGGTGTAGCTGCCGTCGGCCTGCTTGATCGCCAGCGCCTGCGCCTGCAGCGGCGTTTCCCGCCGCGTCAGCGCCAGCAGCACCCGGTGCAGCGGCGTATCGGCCCGATCGCTGACGTTCACTTTCACCGCCGTGTGCCAGCCGCTTTGCTGCGCCAGGCGTTCGAATTCAGCGCCGATGTCGTGCGGCAGCACCACGCAAAACGTCCCCTGCGCCGCCAGCAGCTGTGCCGCGCAGGCCAACAGCGCCTCGTGCGTCAGGGTTTCGGTGTAGCGCGCGTTGTGGCGCGCCTGGTCGCGGCAGGCCACCGCCGGCTCGAAATACGGCGGATTGCTGACGATCAGATCATACTCAGCGGCATGCCGCTGCGCATAATGGTGAATATCCTGCGCATGCACGCGGATCCGCTGCGGCCACGGCGATGCCGCCGCGTTTTCGCGCGCCTGGCCGGCGGCGGCTTCGTCCAGCTCCACCGCGTCAATGGTCACTTCGTCGCCGCTGCGCTGCGCCAGCATCAGCGCGATCAGCCCGCTGCCGCTGCCGATGTCCAGCACCCGGCGCGCCTGCCCCAGCGGCGCCCAGGCGCCGAGCAGCACCCCGTCGGTGCCCACTTTCATGGCGCAACGATCGTGGGCGACAAAGAATTGTTTAAAGGTAAAACCCCCGCGGCGCGGGGTAAAATCGGCTTTCGATCGCTTGCTCACACTCACCACCTGGCTATAAAACTGGCGTAGCATAAGGCAATCTGATCGACGGGAAAAGAGCGGCTTTCCGCTTAAATAGGTGAAGATCGCGGCCAACCCGTCTATAATCGGCGCCCCAAGTAGAGGTAGACCATGACAGCAACCACTTTTTCCGAACTCGAACTCGATGATCGCCTGATCGACGCGCTGCGCGACAAAGGCTACGATCGCCCCACTGCCATTCAGGCCGCTGCGATCCCGCCGGCGATGGACGGGCGCGACGTCTTAGGTTCGGCTCCGACCGGCACCGGCAAAACCGCCGCCTTCCTGCTGCCCGTTTTGCAGCACCTGCTGGACTTCCCGCGCAAGAAATCCGGCCCGCCGCGCGTATTGATCCTGACGCCAACGCGTGAACTGGCGATGCAGGTCGCCGATCAGGCGCGTGAATTGGCTGCTCATACCTCGCTGGATATCGCCACCATCACCGGCGGCGTCGCTTACATGAACCACGCGGAAGTGTTCAGCGAAAATCAGGACGTGGTGGTCGCCACCACCGGCCGTTTGCTGCAATACATTAAAGAAGAGAACTTCGACTGCCGTGCGGTGGAAACCCTGATCCTCGACGAAGCCGACCGCATGCTCGACATGGGCTTCGCGCAGGACATCGAAACCATCTCCGCCGAAACCCGCTGGCGCAACCAGACGCTGCTGTTCTCCGCCACGCTGGAAGGCGAAGCGATCCGCGAATTCGCCGAGCGCATCCTGAAAGAGCCGGTGGAAGTGGAGGCCGATCCGTCGCGCCGCGAACGCAAAAAAATCCTGCAGTGGTACTACCGCGCCGATGACGTGCAGCACAAAACCGCGCTGCTGATCCACCTTCTGAAGCAGCCGGACGTGCAGAAATCGGTGATCTTCGTGCGCAAACGCGAGCGCGTGCACGAGCTGGCCACCTGGCTGCGCGAAGCGGGCATTAACACCTGCTATCTCGAAGGTGAAATGGTGCAGGCCAAACGCAACGAAGCGGTCAAACGCATGATGGATGGCCGGGTTAACGTGCTGGTGGCCACCGACGTTGCCGCACGCGGCCTGGATATCCTCGATATCACCCACGTGTTCAACTTCGACATGCCGCGCACGGCGGACACCTACCTGCACCGCATCGGCCGTACCGGCCGCGCCGGGCGCAAAGGCACCGCCATTTCGCTGGTGGAAGCGCACGACCATCTGCTGCTGGGCAAAGTGGGCCGTTACCTGAACGAGCCGCTGAAAGCGCGCGTGATCGACGAACTGCGGCCAAAAACCAAGGTGCCGAATGAGAAGAGCAACGGCAAGCCGTCGAAAAAAGTGCTGGCCAAACGCGCGGAAGATAAAGCGAAGAACAAAGAAAAGGCCAAGGTGAAAGTGCGCCATCGCGACGCCAAAAACGTCGGCAAACGCCGTCAGGCGAAGGCCAAACCGGCCGGCGACGCGGAATAACCACCGCTGCCTAAGAAAAAACCGCCTGTACAGGCGGTTAATGAGATGGTCACCCCCACCCTGTGAGCGGTACGCTGGCAGGGTGTTTTTCTTTCTGAAGGGGATCATCATGCAAAACGTTACGCTCATCGGTATTGACCTCGGCAAGCAGTCGTTTCATGTTCACGCTCAGGAT
>NZ_JAVHUX010000017.1:0-54125 GCF_030954545.1 Serratia sp. MF1(2023)
GGGCAGAACCCCGCCATGCCAACACCGAGCCCCCTCATCGAGTCCAGAGGGAGTTTTCGCGTGCGTAGGGGGACGGTAGCGGAAAGCGTCAGGGCTTGCTGGATAACTTCAGCGGGGATCTGGGCGGCAAGAGAACGAGCACGCTCGGGGGGGGGGAAATTGATAATGCCGAGAGCCTGGGCACGTTCCGTTTTAAGGGTCCTTGATGATGCCATGGAGCCTTTTTACAGCAACTACCGGAGCGGTCAATTGATCCTTAAACGATCGGCATTACGCCGTGTGGCGGGTTTTTTTATCGGTTCACGGAACCGTTATTTCTTGGGCTTCTTTACCGCGGCTTTGGCGGCAGCAGGAGCGGCAGCTTCCTCTTCTACCGCTTCGCTGAATTCGCGGCCGTAGAAGGTATCCAGCATGATTTGCTTCAGTTCGGCAATCAGCGGATAGCGCGGGTTGGCGCCGGTGCATTGGTCGTCGAACGCGTCTTCCGACAGCTTGTCGACTTTCGCCAGGAAGTCCGCCTCCTGCACACCCGCTTCGCGGATGGAGGTTGGGATGCCCAACTCGGTTTTCAGCTCGTCCAGCCAGGCCAGCAGTTTCTCAATCTTCTGCGCGGTGCGGTCGCCCGGGGCGCTCAGGCCGAGGTGGTCGGCGATTTCAGCGTAGCGGCGGCGCGCCTGAGGGCGGTCGTACTGGCTGAAGGCCGTCTGCTTGGTCGGGTTGTCGTTCGCATTGTAGCGAATAACGTTGGAAATCAGCATCGCGTTGGCCAGGCCGTGCGGAATGTGGAACTCCGAACCCAGCTTGTGCGCCATGGAGTGACAAACCCCAAGGAAGGCGTTGGCGAAAGCGATACCGGCGATGGTGGCGGCGTTGTGCACGCGTTCACGAGCAACCGGGTTTTTCGCACCTTCTTTATAGCTGGCCGGCAGATACTCTTTCAACAGTTTCAGCGCCTGCAGCGCCTGGCCGTCGGAGTATTCGTTCGCCAGCACCGAGACGTAGGCTTCCAGCGCGTGGGTGACCGCATCCAGACCGCCGAAGGCACACAGGGATTTCGGCATGTTCATCACCAGGTTGGCGTCGACAATCGCCATGTCCGGGGTCAGCGCATAGTCGGCCAGCGGGTATTTCTGCCCGGTGGTGTCGTCGGTCACGACGGCGAATGGCGTGACTTCCGAACCGGTGCCTGAGGTGGTGGTGATAGCGATCATCTTCGCTTTCACGCCCATTTTCGGGAACTTGTAGATACGCTTGCGAATGTCCATGAAGCGCAGCGCCAGATCCTCGAAGTGGGTTTCAGGATGTTCGTACAGCACCCACATGATTTTCGCAGCGTCCATCGGCGAACCGCCGCCCAGCGCGATGATGACGTCCGGTTTGAAGGAGTTCATCTGCTCGGCGCCTTTACGCACGATGCTCAGCGTCGGGTCGGCTTCCACTTCGAAGAACACTTCGGTTTCGATGCCGTGAGACTTCAGAACCTTGGTGATCTGGTCGGCATAGCCGTTGTTGAACAGGAAACGGTCGGTCACGATGAAGGCGCGTTTTGCCCCGTCGGTCGCCACTTCTTCCAGCGCGATAGGCAGCGAGCCACGGCGGAAGTAGATCGATTTCGGAAGTTTATGCCACAACATGTTTTCTGCTCGCTTCGCTACAGTTTTCTTGTTGATCAGGTGTTTAGGTCCGACGTTTTCAGAGATGGAGTTACCACCCCAGGAGCCGCAACCCAGCGTCAGCGAAGGCGCGAGTTTGAAGTTATACAGGTCGCCGATACCGCCCTGAGAAGCCGGGGTGTTGATCAGGATGCGAGCCGTTTTCATTTTATCGCCGAAGTAGGCGATGCGAGCCGTTTGGTTATCCTGGTCGGTGTACAGGCAGGAAGTGTGGCCGATACCGCCCATGGCGACCAGTTTTTCGGCTTTGGCGACGGCGTCTTCGAAGTCTTTGGCCCGGTACATCGCCAGCGTCGGCGACAGTTTTTCATGGGCGAAAGGTTCGGACTCGTCGACCAGCTTCACTTCGCCGATCAGCACTTTGGTGTTGGCCGGCACTTTGATGCCTGCCATCTCGGCGATTTTCGGTGCGGATTGCCCGACGATGGCCGCGTTCAGACCGCCGTTTTTCAGGATGATGTCCTGCACCGCTTTCAGTTCTTTACCCTGCAGCAGATAGCCGCCGTGGGAAGCGAAGCGTTCGCGTACCGCATCATAAATAGAGTCGACGACGATGACCGACTGTTCGGAAGCGCAGATAACGCCGCTGTCGAAGGTTTTGGACATCAGGATAGACGCGACCACGCGCTTGATGTCTGCGGTTTCGTCTACCACCACCGGCGTATTACCGGCGCCGACGCCGATGGCCGGTTTGCCGGAGCTGTAGGCGGCTTTCACCATGCCCGGGCCACCGGTGGCCAGGATCAGGTTGATGTCCGGGTGGTGCATCAGCTGGTTGGACAGTTCGACGGTCGGTTGGTCGATCCAACCGATGATGTCTTTCGGCGCGCCGGCGGCGATAGCGGCTTGCAGCACGATATCGGCGGCTTTGTTGGTGGCATTTTTCGCACGCGGGTGCGGCGAGAAGATGATGCCGTTACGGGTTTTCAGGCTGATCAGCGCTTTGAAGATCGCGGTAGAAGTTGGGTTGGTGGTAGGGACGATACCGCAAATCAGGCCGATAGGCTCGGCGATGGTGATGGTACCGAAGGTGTCATCTTCAGACAGGATGCCACAGGTTTTTTCATCTTTATAGGCGTTGTAGATGTACTCGGAAGCGAAGTGGTTTTTGATCACTTTGTCTTCGACGATACCCATTCCGGATTCTTCCACGGCCATTTTGGCCAACGGGATACGGGCATCAGCAGCGGCGAGGGCGGCAGCGCGGAAAATTTTATCCACTTGCTCTTGAGTGAAGTTGGCATATTCGCGCTGGGCTTTTTTGACACGTGCGACAAGCTCGTTCAGTTCAGCGACATTCGTTACAGCCATAATGCTCTCCTGATAATGTTAAACTCTTTCAGTAAATAAGCCGTGCGAGCCACTAGTATAGTCATAACGGGAATAAACGGTGATTTGAATACCGGGGCTTTCCCGCGTTATTTCTTCGCATGCTGCTGATTTGCTTAAAGAGCTTCACCCTACGCCAACCGGAGGGGCAGGCAGTGAGGAGAAGGGAACCGGCTGGGCTGCCGCCGACTTTGTTCTACTCCCTGACTACGAC
Organism: Serratia sp. MF1(2023); assembly: GCF_030954545.1. Lineage (NCBI taxonomy): Bacteria > Pseudomonadati > Pseudomonadota > Gammaproteobacteria > Enterobacterales > Yersiniaceae > Serratia > Serratia sp. MF1(2023). The sequence continues at coordinate 3,217 of NZ_JAVHUX010000017.1, forward strand.
TAAGAGCTTACCTACTGTTGGGTAGTCGATTTGTGATCTAAATCATGAAAAGTGCAAGCTGACACCTTTCAGCTTGCCGGTGTTGGGAATCATTCTTGATAACTGTGAGCGATGACTCTTTTTTCAACATAAAAAATCAAAAGGCCATACATCACTTTAACAAAGGGCATTTGTTTCGTTGCATAACTTGCTGACAGTCAAAAATGCTGCTTGGGCCGGATGGATTACCCGCGCCAATTCCATTACATTAGCGCGCATAGGCAGCACACCTTTTTTATAGCGATTAATGCGGAGCATCTGTGGGCCAATCTCTGTTGGATCTTTCCGGCTTTATCAAGTTCTTTGTCGGTCTGTTTGCGCTGGTCAACCCGGTGGGCATTTTGCCGGTGTTTATCAGCATGACCAGCTACCAGGCGGAAGCGGGGCGCAATAAAACCAACCTGACCGCCAACCTGTCGGTCGCCATCATTTTGTGGACGTCGCTGTTCCTGGGCGAAGGGATCCTGCGGATGTTCGGCATCTCTATCGATTCGTTCCGCATCGCCGGCGGTATTCTGGTGGTGACCATCGCCATGTCGATGATCAGCGGCAAGCTGGGGGAAGACAAGCAAAACAAGCAGGAGAAATCGGAGAGCGCGATCCGCGAAAGCATCGGCGTGGTGCCGCTAGCGCTGCCGCTGATGGCGGGGCCGGGGGCGATCAGTTCCACCATCGTGTGGAGTTCCCGTTATCACAACTGGCAAAGCCTGCTCGGCTTTACGGTGGCGATCGCCTTGTTCGCCTTTTGTTGCTGGCTGTTGTTCCGCGCCGCGCCGCTGTTGGTGCGTTTGCTGGGGCAGACCGGCATCAACGTGATCACCCGTATCATGGGTCTGCTGCTGATGGCGCTCGGCATCGAGTTTATCGTTACCGGCATTAAGGCGATATTCCCCGGCCTGTTGTAATACCCTTTGTTTAGCCGCGTACCTTTCGCGTCGGCGCGGCTAAAATTAATTTTAAAGTTTAAATTATTTATTGGTTCGCATTATTATAGTGCACAGAGTGAATAAAAATTATGCCGTTGCACTCTTATGTTGCATAAATCTCATGTTGCTGCTCAAAAAAAACGCTGAGCGCTATTTCAAACACTTTTCCTCCCCCCTTTTCGCGCATTTTGCCCCCGTTCAACGGTAAAGCTGTTGTTAAATTAGTCACATCATTCTGTGGGGCTTGTCTCACTTTCATCCAGGTGTTATTAGTGATTAACCGCCCGTAGACAGGTGTTTGTTCTTTGAATGATTGGATTGTTAACTGAATGTTTCTTTTCGCGGCAGTGAGATCGTGCTGACGGTTTCAATTGAAATGAATTCGGTTTTTTTGCCTTTAAAATCATATCAATGACATTGGTTTTTCTTGGCCTCGAACGCAGGGGACGGATCGGGCTTCGTGCGATAAAAGAGAATTGCTTAACATTTTCGTAAAATTTATTGGCTATGGAATTTGGCTTCTGCTAATTTCCGAGCAACTTTCCCGTGGTCAATTAACTGAAATGCGCCATAAAAACGGGAATGATTTTTGCTGGTATCCGTTTATTTAGAATTCTTATAAACACTTCACAAACTTCGATAAGCGATGCTTGTCGGTGAAAAGGAGCCTCGATTATGCAGCAAACCCTGAAGCGTACTTCTTTGACCTTGTTGATTAGCGGCGCGCTGAGCGTCGGCGCCGTAAATAGCGGTTGGGCGGCGCAGGTGCCGGCCGGCGTTCAGTTGGCGCAGCAGCAGAATATTGTGATCAATAACGGCAGCGAAGTGGCTTCATTGGATCCGCATAAGGTCGAGGGCGTACCGGAAAGCAATATCATTCTTAACCTGCTGGAAGGGCTGGTGAGCACCGACGCCAACGGGCATGTGGTGCCGGCGGCGGCGGCGAGCTGGGAAAACCAGAATTATCAGCAGTGGACTTTCCACCTGCGTCCCGGCGCGGTGTGGAGCGACGGCAGTCCGGTGACCGCGCAAGATTTCGTCTACAGCTGGCAGCGTCTGGCCGATCCGAAAATCGCCTCGCCCTATGCCAGCTACCTGCAATACACCAAAGTCGAGAATATCGACGACATCCTGACCGGTAAGAAGAGCCCGCAGACCCTCGGCGTCAAGGCGCTGGACGATCAAACGCTGCAGGTGACGCTGAGCGAGCCGGTGCCGTATTTCATCAGCATGCTGAGCCACACGTCGCTCAAACCGGTCAAACGGGCGGTGGTGGAGAAATTCGGCGATAAATGGACGCTGCCTGCCAACTACGTCGGCAACGGCGCTTACCGCCTGAAAGAGTGGGTGGTGAACGAGCGCATCGTGCTGGAGCGCAGCCCGAGCTACTGGAACAACAAGCAGACGGTGATCAATCAGGCGACCTTCCTGCCGATTACCTCGGAAGTCAGCGACGTTAACCGCTTCCGCAGCGGCGAGATCGATATCACCAACAGCGCCATTCCGCCATACCTGTACGTCAAGATGAAACGCGAAATGCCTGAACAGCTGCACGTTAACCCTTATCTGTGCACCTTCTATTACGAGCTCAATAACAAGCAGGCGCCGTTCACCGATGCGCGCGTGCGTACGGCGGTGAAGATGACGCTGGATCGCGACATCATCGCCAACAAGATCATGGGCCAGGGGCAGATCCCGGCCTACAGCTTCACGCCGACCTTCACGGAAGGCGCTAACTTCACGCCGCCCGCGTGGGCCGGCTGGAGCCAGGAACAGCGCAACGCCGAAGCCAGGAAACTGCTGGCGGAAGCGGGCTACAGCGACGCCAAGCCGCTGAAATTCTCGCTGCTGTACAACACCTCCGATCAAAACAAACAGCAGGCGATCGCCGCTGCGTCGATGTGGAAGAAGAACCTGGGCGCCGAGGTCACGCTGCGCAACCAGGAATGGAAAACGTCGCTGGAGAGCCGCCATCAGGGGCAATACGACGTGGCGCGCGCCACCTGGTGCGGGGATTACAACGAGCCCAGCGCGTTCCTGAACCTGGTGCTGTCCAACAGCAGCATCAATACCGTGTTCTATAAGAGCCCGGCGTTCGACGCCATCATGGCCGCCACGCTGAAGGCGCCGGATGAGGCCGCGCGCGCCGCGCTCTATCAGCAGGCGGAAGCGCAGCTGGACAAAGACTCCGCGTTGGTCCCGGTTTATTACCGCGTCAGCGCGCGGTTGATCAAGCCGACGGTGGGCGGGTTCACCGGCAAAGATCCGCTGGACTATACCGACGTTAAAAATCTGTACATTATCAAGCAGTAAAAGGGGTATTCCTGGCGCTAGTTCGCTGAGGAATATAGGGAAGGCCGGCCGCCGCATTCGTTCCGCGGCGGCGGGAAAACAGAGTCCGCTTACGGGCAACGCAGGTTCCACGAAGAGCCTGTGATAATAAAAAACTGGAGTCGATAAGTATGACCAACATCACGAAGAAAACGCTCATTGCCGCCGGCGTCATCGCCGCGCTGGGCATCACAGCAACCACCTCCGCCTTTGCCGCCGACGTTCCTGCAGGCGTGCAGCTGGCCGACAAGCAAGAAATCGTCAAAAACAACGGTTCCGAAGTGCAGTCGCTGGATCCGCACAAAATCGAGGGCGTGCCGGAAAACAACGTCACCCGCGATCTGATGGAAGGCCTGGCGAACAACAGCCCGGACGGTTCCATCGTGCCGGGCGTCGCGGAAAGCTGGGATAACAAGGATTTCAAAGTCTGGACCTTCCACCTGCGTAAAGACGCCAAATGGTCCAACGGCAAGCCGGTAACGGCGCAAGATTTCGTCTACAGCTGGCAGCGCGTGGTGGATCCGAAAACCGCGTCGCCTTACGCCAGCTACCTGCAGTACGCCCATGTGGAAAACGTCGATGACATCATCGCCGGTAAAAAAGACAAGTCGACGCTGGGCGTGAAGGCCATCGACGACCACACCTTCCAGGTGACCCTGAGCGAGTCGGTGCCTTATCTGGTTGAAATGACCCCGCACTACGCCATGAAGCCGGTTTACAAAGACGCGGTGGAGAAGTTTGGCGAGAAGTGGACGCTGCCGGCCAACTACGTCAGCAACGGCGCCTACAAACTGAAAGACTGGATTGTCAACGAACGCATCGTACTGGAACGCAACCCGGAATATTGGGATAACGCCAAAACCATCATCAATAAAGTGACGTTCCTGCCTATTTCGTCGGAAGTGACCGACGTTAACCGCTACCGCACCGGCGAAATCGACATGACCTACAACAACATGCCGATCGAACTGTTCCAGAAGCTGAAAAAAGAGATCCCGAAAGAGGTGCATGTCGATCCTTACCTGTGCACCTATTACTACGAAATCAACAACCAGAAGGCACCGTTCACCGATGCGCGCGTGCGTGAAGCGCTGAAGCTGGGCATGGATCGCGACATCATCGTCAACAAGGTGAAAAACCAGGGCGATCTGCCGGCCTACAGCTTTACGCCGCCATACACCGACGGCGCCAAGCTGACCCCGCCGGAGTGGTTCGGCTGGACGCAGGAAAAACGCAACGAAGCGGCGAAGAAACTGCTGGCGGAAGCCGGCTATGGCCCGGGCAAACCGCTGACCTTCTCCCTGCTGTACAACACTTCAGACCTGCACAAGAAGCTGGCGATCGCCGCCGCCTCCATCTGGAAGAAAAACCTGGGCGTGGACGTGAAGCTGGTGAACCAGGAGTGGAAAACCTTCCTGGATACCCGCCATCAGGGCACCTATGACGTGGCGCGCGCCGGCTGGTGCGCCGACTACAACGAACCGAGTTCGTTCCTGAACATGATGTTGTCCGACAGCAGCAGTAACACCCCGCACTACAAGAGCGCCGAGTTCGACAAGCTGATGGCCAACGTGCTGACCGCGAAGACCAAAGACGAGCGCGCCGATCTGTATCAGAAAGCGGAAGTTCAGCTGGATAAGGATTCCGCCATCGTTCCGCTGTATTACTACGTGAACGCCCGTTTGGTGAAACCTTACGTCGGTGGCTACACCGGCAAAGACCCGCTTGATAACGTGTACGACAAAAACCTGTACATCATCAAGCATTGATACGGTAAGAGCCGGCGGCGCAGGCCGCCGGCCCATGTTGAGAATAATAAGCCGTCATCAGGCTGTCGCACAGGGTTAGGGCAATGCTTAAATTTATACTTCGTCGCTTGCTGGAAGCGATCCCGACACTATTTATCCTTATCACCATCTCATTCTTCATGATGCGCCTGGCGCCCGGCAGTCCATTTACCGGGGAACGCGCATTGCCGCCGGAAGTTATGGCGAATATCGAGGCCAAATATCATTTGAACGACCCGATCTGGAAACAGTACGGTCATTATCTGGCGCAGCTTGCGCAGGGAGACTTCGGCCCGTCCTTTAAATACAAGGACTATTCGGTCAACGATCTGGTCGCCGGCTCTTTCCCGGTGTCCGCCAAACTCGGCCTGGCCGCGTTTCTGCTGGCGGTGGTGCTGGGGGTGAGCGCAGGCGTGATTGCCGCGCTGAATCAGAACACCAAATGGGACTACACGGTGATGGGGTTCGCCATGACCGGGGTGGTGATACCCAGTTTCGTGGTGGCGCCGCTGTTGGTGCTGATCTTCGCCATCACGCTGAAATGGCTGCCGGGCGGTGGCTGGAACGGCGGCGCGCCTAAATTCATCATCCTTCCGATGGTGGCGCTGTCGCTGGCCTATATTGCCAGCATCGCCCGTATCACGCGCGGCTCGATGATTGAAGTGCTGCACTCCAACTTCATCCGCACCGCGCGTGCCAAAGGCTTGCCGATGCGTCGCATCATTTTCCGCCACGCGCTGAAGCCGGCGCTGCTGCCGGTGCTGTCCTACATGGGCCCGGCGTTCGTCGGCATCATCACCGGTTCGATGGTGATCGAAACCATCTACGGTCTGCCGGGGATCGGCCAGCTGTTCGTTAACGGCGCGCTGAACCGCGACTACTCCCTGGTATTGAGCCTGACCATTCTGGTGGGCGCACTGACCATTCTGTTCAACGCGATCGTCGATGTGCTGTATGCGGTCATCGATCCGAAAATCCGTTATTAATCTGGAGCACGCGAATGATGTTGACTAAAAAGAACAGCGAAGCTCTGGAACACTTCAGCGAGAAGCTGGAAGTGGAAGGACGCAGCCTGTGGCAAGACGCGCGCCGGCGCTTTATGCACAACCGCGCGGCGGTCAGCAGCCTGTTCATTCTGGTGTTGATCACGCTGTTTGTGGTGCTGGCGCCGATGCTGTCGCAATTTGCCTACGACGATACCGATTGGGCGATGATGTCCGCCGCGCCAAGCGTGGAATCGGGGCACTATTTCGGCACCGACTCCTCCGGGCGCGATCTGCTGGTGCGCGTGGCGATCGGCGGGCGCATCTCGCTGATGGTCGGCGTGGCGGCGGCGCTGGTGGCGGTGATCGTCGGCACCCTGTACGGCGCGATGTCCGGCTATCTGGGCGGCAAGGTCGACTCGGTGATGATGCGCCTGCTGGAGATCCTTAACTCCTTCCCGTTCATGTTCTTCGTGATCCTGCTGGTGACCTTTTTCGGCCAGAACATCCTGCTTATCTTCGTGGCGATCGGCATGGTGTCGTGGCTGGATATGGCGCGTATCGTGCGCGGCCAAACCCTCGGCCTGAAGCGCAAGGAGTTCATCGAAGCGGCGCTGGTGTGCGGCGTCTCCACGCGCAATATCGTGCTGCGGCATATCGTGCCGAACGTGCTCGGCGTGGTGGTGGTGTATGCCTCGCTGCTGGTGCCGAGCATGATCCTGTTCGAATCCTTCCTCAGCTTCCTGGGGCTGGGCACGCAGGAGCCGCTCAGCAGCTGGGGCGCATTGCTTAGCGACGGCGCCAACTCAATGGAAGTTTCACCGTGGTTGCTGCTGTTCCCGGCGGGTTTCCTGGTTGTCACTCTGTTCTGTTTCAACTTTATCGGCGATGGCCTGCGTGACGCCCTCGACCCGAAAGATCGTTAAGGAGTGCAATCATGAGCACCATTGAACATCCTCAACTGCAAACCGGCGCCGGCGTCAAAACGTCGCCGCTGCTGGACGTGAAAGACCTGCGCGTCACGTTCTCCACCCCGGACGGCGACGTGACGGCGGTGAACGATCTGAACTTCGACCTGCGCGCCGGCGAAACGCTGGGCATCGTCGGTGAATCCGGTTCCGGCAAATCGCAGACCGCGTTCGCCCTGATGGGGTTGCTGGCCAGCAATGGCCGCATCGGCGGTTCGGCCAAATTCAACGGCCGTGAAATTCTCAACCTGCCGGAAAATCAGCTCAACAAGCTGCGGGCCGAAGAGATCTCGATGATCTTCCAGGACCCGATGACCTCGCTCAACCCTTATATGCGCGTTGGCGAACAGCTGATGGAAGTGCTGATGCTGCATAAGAAAATGAGCAAAAGCGAAGCCTTCGAAGAGTCGGTACGCATGCTCGACGCGGTGAAAATGCCGGAAGCGCGCAAGCGCATGCGCATGTATCCGCACGAGTTTTCCGGCGGCATGCGCCAGCGCGTGATGATCGCCATGGCGCTGCTGTGCCGGCCGAAGCTGCTGATCGCCGACGAACCGACCACCGCGCTGGACGTGACCGTCCAGGCGCAGATCATGACGCTGCTCAACGAACTGAAGCGCGAATTCAACACCGCCATCATCATGATCACCCACGACCTGGGCGTGGTGGCCGGCATCTGCAACAAGGTGCTGGTGATGTACGCCGGCCGCACCATGGAATACGGCAGCGCGCGCGAGGTGTTCTACCAGCCGAGCCATCCGTACTCCATCGGCCTGTTGAACGCGGTGCCGCGCCTCGACGCCGAAGGCGAAGCGTTGCTGACCATTCCCGGCAACCCGCCGAACCTGCTGCGGTTGCCGAAAGGCTGCCCGTTCCAACCGCGCTGCCCGTACGCCATGGAGCAGTGTGCGAGCGCTCCGCCGTTGGAGCAATTTGGGGAAGGGCGCCTGCGCGCCTGCTTTAAACCGGTGGAGGCGTTGGTATGACAGCGGTAACCGACAAGAAAGTGCTGCTCGAAGTGGCCGATTTGAAAGTGCACTTCGACATTCATGACGACAAACAGTGGTTCTGGCAGCCGCCGAAAACCCTGAAAGCGGTCGATGGCGTCACGCTGCGGCTGTTCGAGGGGGAAACCCTGGGCGTGGTCGGCGAGTCCGGCTGCGGCAAATCCACCTTCGCGCGCGCCATCATCGGCCTGGTGAAGGCCACCAGCGGGCGCGTCGCCTGGCTGGGCAAAGATCTGCTGGGCATGAGCGACGCCGACTGGCGCAAAACCCGCAGCGATATCCAGATGATTTTCCAGGATCCGCTGGCGTCGCTCAACCCGCGCATGACCATCGGCGAGATCATCGCCGAGCCGCTGCGCACCTACTACCCGAAAATGCCGCGTCAGGAAGTGAAGGACAAGGTCAAGGCGATGATGCTGAAGGTCGGCCTGCTGCCTAACCTGATCAACCGCTACCCGCACGAGTTTTCCGGCGGCCAGTGCCAGCGTATCGGCATCGCGCGCGCGCTGATCCTCGAGCCGAAGCTGGTGATCTGCGACGAACCGGTCTCCGCGCTGGACGTGTCGATTCAGGCGCAGGTGGTGAACCTGCTGCAGCAGCTGCAGCGCGAGATGGGGCTGTCACTGATCTTTATCGCCCACGACTTGGCGGTGGTGAAGCACATTTCGGATCGCGTGCTGGTGATGTATCTGGGCCATGCGGTGGAGCTGGGCACCTATGACGAGGTGTACCACAATCCGCAGCACCCTTACACCAAAGCGCTGATGTCGGCGGTGCCGATCCCGGATCCGGACAAGGAGAAGGAAAAGCAGATCCAGTTGCTGGAAGGGGAGCTGCCTTCGCCGATCAACCCGCCGACCGGCTGTGTGTTCCGCACCCGCTGCCCGATCGCTGGGCCGGAGTGCGCCAAGACGCGTCCGCTGCTGGAGGGCAGTTTCCGCCATGCGGTTTCGTGCCTGAAGGTCGATCCGCTGTAATGCGCCGCTAGCCGGCAACAAAAAGCCCCGCTGAATGAGCGGGGCTTTTTTTATCCGATATGCTATCGGCGAATCACTCTTTCCACAGAATGTGGCACAGCTTGTGGTCTTTCTCGCGGCAGATTAGCACGCGGGCGAACACGTCGTTGATCGGCTCGCCGTCGCTGTCCGCCAGACCGATCACCACCTCGGCGAAGAAGTCCGGGTTCAGATCGTAATCCACGTGCTCGCTCCAGTCTTCGGCGGGGTCGTACAGTTCGGCGCCGCCGCGCTCTTCAAACTGCAGGTTGAACAGCAGAATATCCGCCGGATCCAGATTGTCGCCGGCCAATTCGAGGAAGATGTCGTAGGCCTGTTCCAGCGTTTCGTCTTCGGTAAGGCGGTTATTCAAATCCATAAAAAAATCCTGATAACAAATGATTTGGCGCTATTAAAGCACGCTCGTCGCGGCTTTTACAGCAGCGGGCTGAAAAAGTAGAACAGGCGCTCGACCAGGCGATGCCAGAACGGCCGCTTCAGCCACTCTTTGGCGTTCAGCAGCTTGGAACGGGCGATGTAATCTTCCTGCACGCAGGCCAAATCGCTGCCGAAGCCGTCATCATCGATCACCAGCGTGATCTCGAAATTCAGCCACAGGCTGCGCATATCCAGATTGACGGTGCCGACCAGGCTGAGTTGCCCGTCCACCAGCACGCTCTTGGTATGCAGCAGGCCGCCTTCGAACTGATAGATCCTGACGCCGGCCTCCAGCAGCTCGGAGAAGAACGCGCGGCTGGCCCAGCGCACCATCATCGAATCGTTGTCGCGCGGCACGATGATGCTGACCTCGACGCCGCGCAGGGCGGCGGTGCAGATGGCGTGCAGCAGATCGTCGCTCGGTACGAAGTACGGCGTGGTCATGATCAGCTGCTCGCGGGCGGAATAGACCGCGGTCAGCAGCGCCTGGTGGATCATCTCCTCGGGGAAGCCGGGGCCGGAGGCGATCACCTGAATGGTGTGGCCGCTCTCCTGCTCGAACGGCATGATGTTGACGTCCGGCGGCGGCGGCAGAATGCGCTTGCCGGTTTCAATCTCCCAGTCACAGGCATAGACGATGCCCATGGTGGTGGCCACCGGGCCTTCCATGCGCGCCATCAGGTCGATCCACTGGCCGACGCCCGCATCCTGCTTGAAGTAGCGCGGATCGACCATGTTCATGCTGCCGGTATAGGCGATGTAGTTGTCGATCAGTACCACTTTGCGGTGCTGACGCAGATCCATGCGGCGCAGGAACACGCGCAGCAGGTTGACCTTCAGCGCTTCCACCACTTCGATGCCGGCATTGCGCATCATCGCCGGGTAGGGGCTGCGGAAAAATTGCAGGCTGCCGGCGGAGTCGAGCATCAGGCGGCAGTGTACGCCGCGCCGCGCGGCGGCCATCAGCGATTCGGCCACCTGATCGACCAGGCCGCCGGGCTGCCAGATATAGAACACCATTTCGATGTTGTGGCGCGCCAGCTCGATGTCGCGGATCAGCGCTTTCAGCGTATCGTCGGTGGTGGTGAGCAGCTGCAGCTGGTTGCCCTTGACGCCGTCGATGCCCTGGCGGCGGTTGCACAGTTGGAACAGCGGTTCGGCGACTTCGCTGTATTCGGTGGCGAAGATGCGGCGGCTCTCTTTCAGCTCCTTCAACCAACGGGCGGTCGACGGCCACATGGCCTTGGCGCGCTCGGCCCGGCGCTTGCCCAGATGCAGCTCGCCGAACGATAAATAGGCCACGATGCCGAACAGCGGCAGAATGTAGATAACCAGCAGCCAGGCCATGGCAGAGGGAACCGCACGGCGTTTCATTAAAATGCGCATCGTCACGCCGGCGATCAGCAGCCAGTAGCCGAACACCATGAGCCAACTGATTACGGTATAAAATGTTGTCATAAAGGCGAAAAATCCCGTTCGCAAACCACCAATGATGAGTGTACGCACAGATCGGGCAAGGCGAAACCTTTTATCGGCGCTTATGTTACATAAATATGATGAAGTTAAGGCACTTGCTGAAAATGAAAGGGCGGCTTTTGCCCGCGCGGCGTCCGCTGTGCCGCCGATAACGGCGGCTTGGATCACGGGCGGAAAGGGCTATAATGCCCGCGGTTGGCATTAGACGAACGAGTGACGGAATTATGAGACGCAGTAGAAATGAAGTGGGCCGCTGGCGCATGTTGCGGCAGAGCCAACGCCGCCGGCATCGCTGGCTGGAGCGCCAGTCGTGCAGCAATCGCCATATCATCCGGGTGCGGCGCCGCCTGGACGATCAGCATCGGCGCGCGCTGCTGTTTGCGGTATCCTGCGAGTGGTAAAACGAAAACAGTCCCGTAAGGGACTGTTTTGTTATGGCGCCAGGGTTATTTGCCCAGATAGGCGTTGAGCATCCAGACCTGTTTTTCCTGCTCTTTGATGTAATCGCTCATCAGCGACGCGGTGCCTTCGTCGCCGGCGTCCGCCGCCACCGTCAGCAGTTCACGCTGCTGTTGCAGCAAGATTGAATACCCTTCCAACAGGCCGCGCAGCGTGCCCTTATCATCGGTCACGTTGGTGTGTTCCTTGATGTCGGCGGTTTTCAGATAGTCGCTGAAAGCGTGACGCGGCTGCGAGCCCAGCGTCAGAATACGTTCCGCCAGCTCGTCCACCTTGGTCAGCAGATCGTTATATGTCTCTTCGAACTTCGCGTGCAGTTCAAAGAACTGCGGGCCGGTAATGTTCCAATGATAGCCGCGCACGTTCATATACAGCACCTGATAGTTCGCCAACAGCGCGTTCAGCGCTTCGGCGAGTTTTGCCGATTGTTTACTGTCGAGGCCGATATGGGTTTTCGCTGCTTTCTTTGCCGTTGCCATAATAATCTTCTCCTGATTATCTGTTCCGATAGTAGACAGAATCAATTTCCATAGGGGATACAGTAACCGGATTTATCGCAGGGTTAAATACGATAACAGGCATTATTGCCATCGTTCAAACCGATGACGACAAATCCGTCGAGCAAATTGCCGGATCAGTTTACGCAGGTTCCGCCGGCGAAAAAAGCCGCTTTTATCGGTTACTTGCGCAGCGCCAGTTTTACCGCCCCGGCGCCCAGCGCCATTAACAGCGCGGCGGCGATCAGTACCGTAATAAACGCGCGATCAAAGGCCAGACGCGCCAGCTGCGTCAGCTGCTGCGCGCGATCGGCCGCCATCCCGGCCGCCAGGCGCAGGGCTTCGTCGATGCTGTCGTATGCCAGCGGGTTGACCGGCAGCTCCGCCGGCAGCGCCAGGCTATGGCTGTAAACCGCCGTCATCAACCCGCCGAGCAGCGTCACGCCCAGCACGCCGCCCAGCTCGTAGGAGACGTCCTCGATCGACGCCGCCATGCCGGATTTTTCCTCCGGCGCGTTCAGCATGATGGCGGTGGAAGCGGCGGTGATCACGCCACCGAGGCCAAAGCCCACCAGCGCCAGGCTGACCAATTGCAATGCCATGCCGCTCTGGTATAACGCGGCAAGACCGGCGATGCCGAGAGTGGTCAGGACAAAACCGCCGAGGATGATGCTGCGTTCGCCGTAGCGCGGCAACAGTAGGCCGGCTACGGGCCCCGCCAGCGCCGAGGCCAGCGGGATCGGCAAAATAAACAGCGCCGCCTGCAGCGGGCTGAGGCCGAGCACCAGCTGTAGGCGTTGGCTGAGCACCAGTTCGATGCCGATCAGCGCCACCATCGACAGCAGCGCCACGCCGATGCCGCCGGCGAACAGCCGGTTGCGGAACAGAGAGAAATCGATCATCGGGTGGGCGCTGCGCTGCTGACGACGCACGAACAGGGCCAGGAACAACACGCCGATCAGGGCTGCCACAAGCAAGGCACTCACATCAGGCGTCGGTTTGCTCAGCTCCTTCAGCGCATAGATAGCGCCGACCAGGCCAATCATGATCTGCACCGAGCCGACGATGTCCGAAGGGCGCGGGTTATCGCCACCGCAGCGCGGGATCAGTTTCCACGCCAGCGGCCAGACCAGCAGCACGACCGGCACATTGATCAGGAACACCGAACCCCACCAGAAATACTCCAGCAGCAGGCCGCCGACCACCGGGCCGATGGCCGCGCCGCCGGAGGCCACCGAGGCCCAGATGCCGATCGCCAGCGCGCGTTCGCGTTCGTCGGTAAAGACGTGGCGCACGATGGACAGCGTGGCGGGCATCATCATCGCCGCGCCAACGGCGAGGAACACCCGGGCGGCGATCAGCCACTCGGCGGTGGGCGAGAACGCGGCGCACAGCGACGCGACGGCAAACACCGGCAGTCCGGCGAGAAACAGCCGTTTATGGCCGATGCGATCGCTCAGCATGCCGGCGCCGGGCAACAGGCCGGCCACCACCAGCGGGTAGGCGTTGACGATCCAGAGTTTTTGCGAAGCGCTGGCGTCCAGCGCCTGGGTTAAGCGCGGCAGGGCGGTATATAACACCGTCATATCGATGACGATCAGGAACAGGGCGCTGGCGACCATAGTCAGGATCAACCAGCGGTTCTTGGCGTACATAAGTCATAATCCAGTTAAAGTGGGCCGCGCGGAGGCGCCGCCATTCGGGTAACCCACCGGCGATGCCGGGTGGTATACTGGTGATAATATATATCCATACGTTCGTATTGAAAAGAAGGGTTTCTTAATGGGACGTCAACGCAGCATCGATCGCGACAAGGTTTTGGACATCGCCGAAGAAATCGTCGCCACCCAGGGCGCCGCCGGCTTGACCATCGACGCCGTCGCCAAAGCGATGGGGATCTCCAAGGGCGGGGTGCAGTATTGCTTTGGCAGCAAAGACGCCCTGATTGATGCCATGTTCGATCGCTGGGGCAGTGCCTATGAAACGCTGTTCACGGCTATCGCCGGCGACGATCCTTCGCCGCAGACCGCCGTGCGGGCGCATATGCTGGCCACCCACAGTTCGGATCAGACCGCCAGCGCCAAGGCCGCCGGGCTGATGGCGACGCTGATTCAAACGCCGGAGCATCTGGCGAGCACGCGCGAATGGTATCGCAGCCGCATCGCCGGGCTCGATTTGACCACCGAAGAGGGCAAGCGCGCGCGCCTGGCGTTTCTCGCCACAGAAGGCGCCTTTATGCTGCGTTACTTTGGTTTGATGGATATCGACCAGGCGGAATGGGAAACGATGTTCGCCGATATGCAGGCGTTGATTTTAACTGAGGATGCCTATCGCACTGATAGCTAGTAAAGTCCGCAGTGAAGGGCGTATGGTTATCGAACAAGATATTCCCTCGAAGAACTTTTAAGCCAGCCACTCCGTGCTGGCTTTTTTTTGTTTGCAGGCAAGCGCCCAAGCGGTGCCCCCTGGAGGCAGGGGGCGGGGCGATTATTTACGGGCGTCCAACAGCGATTGGGCGTTCTCTGCGGTGACGACGGTCCACGGAATGTAGTAATGCTTCTGCGTGCCGCCTTCCCATTTCAGATCCTTGGCGTACTGTTTCCAGATATCCGACTGCGGCTGATAGCTTTCACCTTTCACGGCGCGCAGCGCGACGTCGATGGACCCCTGCATCTGGCCTTTGGCATCTTGCAGGATAGAGACCATTTCACCGGCCTGCACCGCATGAATCGCGTCGGAAACGCCGTCAACGCCGGCAATCGCGAAGTCCTTCACATTCAGGCCGGCGCCTTTAATCGCCTCGATAGCGCCCAGCGCCATCTCGTCGTTTTGGCCAATCACGCCGTTGATTTTGCCCCGATGTTTCTGCAGCCAGTTTTCCATCAGCGGCTGCGCTTCCGCGCGTGACCAGTTGGCCGTTTTGCGTTCAAGCACGGTGACCTGGCCGGCGCCGCACTCGGCTATCGCTTTATCATTGCCCTTGCCGCGCTGGATCTCGCCGCTGCCGCCTTTCGGGCCTTCGATAATCACCACGTTCACCTTATGGTTCTTGCAGTCGAGTTTGTCCAGTACGGCTTTGGCTTCCAGATATCCCCCCAACTCGTCGTTAGACACCACTTCAGACGTCATCGCGTCCGTGTTCAGGCGCGCATTGGTGACCACCACCGGGATTTTGGCCTCGTTGGCATTGGTGACGATATCGATATTGGCCTCAAAATCCATAGGGTTGACGATAATGGCATCGGCGCGCGTCTGGATAGCGGTGGCGGCCTGATCGTTTTGCACCGATGCATCATAACGCCCATCGTAGAAGGTCAGCACGGCTTCGCCGCTTTTCACCGCCGGGTGTTCCTTCCCGAACCTTTCCATCAATTGCACGAACTCGGCTTTGTTGCCGTACATCAATACCGCGATTTTAACCGGGGCGGCCTGGGCTGCCGACAGGCTGCCCAGCATCAGGGCAGAGGCAAACAACGCTATCTTGGTCTTATTCATGGTTTTCTCCTGGTAGAGTTGGGTCTGATGTTATTAATCGCGCTGTTGCTTACGCGAGGGGTCGAGCAATACGGCAAGGACAATCAATGCGCCTTTGATAATTTGTTGGTAATACGACTGCACGCCGAGCAGATCGAGGCCGTTATTCATCACCCCGATAATCAGCACGCCGAAGAAGGTGCCGACCAGCGTACCGACGCCGCCGGCCATGCTGGTGCCGCCGATCACCACCGCTGCGATGGCGTCCAGCTCATACCCTGCGCCGGCGTTGGTCTGCGCCGAACCGGTACGCGCCGTGAGGATCAGGCCGGCGATGCCGGCCAGCGCGCCGCACAGCGTATACACCAGTATTTTGATGCGGGTCACGTTGATCCCCGAGGTGCGCGCGCTCTTCGGGTTGCCGCCGACGGCGTAGATGTAGCGCCCGAAGAGGGTTTTATTCAGCACGAGCCAGGCGAGGGCGAACAGCACGATGAAGATGATGACGGGCACCGGAACGCCGCCGACATAGCCATTGCCTAACCAGCGGAAATCGCTGTTCAATTGCGATACCGGATTGCCGTTGGTGGTCAACATGGTTAAACCGCGCGCTGCGGAGAGCATGCCCATGGTGACGATAAACGGCTGCAGCCGGTAGCGTGCTAACACGGTGCCGTTCACCAGGCCGCAAACGATGCCGATGCCCAGCGCCACAATCAGCGGCGCCATGACGGCGGTCGCGGTGTCGCCGATAGCCAATCCGCTGTTGTTGGTGGCGAAGCGGGCGGCGACGATCCCGCTTAAGGCCAGCACCGAGCCCACGGAGAGATCGACGCCGGCCGTAATGATGACAAAGGTCATGCCGATGGGCAGAATGCCGTTGATCGAGACCTGGCGCAGGACGATCAGGGTGTTTTCATTGCTGAGAAAATAGTTGCTGCTCCAGGCCCCCTGAGCGACCTGATATTCGCCAATCAGCGCCACGATCAGGCACAGGGCGAAAAAGGCGATGATAATGCCGTACTTGTGCATACGGCGCTTATTGCGGGTGAAAAATGAAATTCCTGGTGATAAGGAGTGGGCGCTGCTCATTTTTTTTCTCTCTCTGTTAAACCGCAAGTTTCATCAGTGCTGCCTGAGTCGCATCGGCTGCCGAAAGCTCGCCGGCCAACTGCCCATCACGAAACACCAATATGCGATCGCTCATGCCGATAATTTCCGAAAGCTCGGAGGAAACCATAATGATCCCTTTGTTTTGCAGGGCGAACTCCGACATAAATCGATAGATCTCTTTCTTGGCCCCGACGTCGATACCGCGCGTCGGCTCGTCGAGCAGCAAAACCTCCGGATCCAGCAGCGCCCAACGGCCCAGCACGACCTTTTGCTGGTTGCCGCCGCTCAGGTTGCCCACCGGCTGTTCGCCATCGTGGGTTTTAACGTTGAAGCGCTGGATCATGTCGCGGGTCCGCGCCTGCTCCCGTTTCTCGCTGACAAACCCCATCCGGCTGATGGCGGCAAAAGAGGCGATATTGATGTTTTCACTGACGGAACGGCACAGCACCAGGCCGGTTTCCTTGCGATCTTCCGTCACGTAGGCAATGCCGCTGTCGATGGCCTTGCGCGGAGAATGGCGGTTCAACGTCTTGTCACCCAAGCGAATCGTGCCGCTGTCGGCATGCTGAATGCCGAAGATAAGATCGAGAAACTCGCTGCGGCCCGAGCCCACCAGCCCATAGATGCCCAGGATCTCTCCGTGCTTCAGTTGCAGGCTGATATCTTTTATCTTGCTGCGCCAACACAGGTTGTTGACCTCCAGCAAGACCTGTTCGCCGGGCTGATTGAATTTGGCGAACTCGCTGTCGTACTCGCCGCCAATAATGTGTTCGATCAGCTGCTCACGGGTGATGTCGGCGATATAGCCTTCATGGATATAAGCGCCGTCGCGGAAGATGGTGTAGCTGTCCGCAATTTGGAATATCTCTGACAAACGGTGAGAGACGTAGATAATGCCTTTACCTTTTGCCGCCAGTTGCTGAAGCGTCTGAAAGATTTTTTGCGCATCCTCTTCGCCAATCGCCGAGGTGGGTTCATCCATGATGATGATGTCGGCATTGGCATGCGACAGCGCCTTGGCGATCTCGACCAGCTGCTGCTCGGCGACGCTCAGGTTGCGCATTTTTGCTCGGGCGTCGATCTTGAAATCAAGCTCTTCAAGCAGGCGGGTCGTGCGCTGATTGAGCGTTGCGAAATCCACGAACCCCAGGCGTCTCGGCTCGCGGCCCAGCCAAATGTTTTCGGCCACCGTCAGATCCGGGATCGCGCTCAGTTCCTGCTGCACGATGGCGATACCGGCATTGAGGGCTTCCCGAGGATGATGAAATTCGCAGCGTTGACCATTGATAAAAATGTCGCCGCCATCGGGTTGAATAAAGCCCATCAGAATGCTGAGAAAGGTGGATTTACCCGCGCCGTTGCCGCCGCACAGGGCATGGATGGATCCGCGCCGCAGGCAAAACTCCGCATTCTTGAGCGCCACGACCGGGCCGAAGGCTTTCCTGACGCCGCTGACCTCCAGCAGGTAGGCGGGCGCTGGCGTATGGGGGGCTCGCGTCACAGTTGCACCTCCGGGTAGTTCTGCTGCAAGCGTTGCAGGTAGCGTTGATAAAGCGTCTCGTATTGCGCCTGCCTGCCGGCGTTTGGCGGCGTGCGCGTGGCCTCATCCAGCGCAACGAAGCGTTGGCACAGTTCGGCCAGCAATGCGGTGGCGTTCCGGCGCGGATCGTCGGCCAACATCGTCGCCCACATCGCCTGAATGGCGCCGCCCAGCGCCGCGGTCTCTTTGGCTTTCAGACAGACCACCGGGCATCCCATTACGTCCGCGACGATTTGTCGCCAGGCGGCGCTGCGGGCGCCGCCGCCGGTGAGGCGGATTTCGCGCGCTTCGATGCCCTGACGGCGAAACAACTCGATGCCATAGCGCAACCCATACGTGGCGCTCTCGACCACCGCCAGGCAGAGATTGGCGCGGGTAAAGTTGTCGCTATCAAGGTTGTGCAGGCTGGCGCGCGCGTGGGGCAATGGCGGAACGCGTTCGCCATTGAAGAACGGCAGCATCTCGACACCGCCTGCGCCGGGCGAAGCCTGCGCCAGCAAAGCGTTAAAGCCGGCAAGATCTTGGTCCAGCAGCGTTTGTACCGCGGTGGTGGCCGAGGTGACATTCATGGTGCAAATCAAGGGCAGCCACCCGTTGGTGCTGGAGCAGAAGCCGGCAATCATGTCCGATTCCGCCGTGACGGGGGCGGCGGACCAGGCGAACAGCGTGCCGGAGGTGCCCAGGCTCAGGGTGAGGGTGCCGGCCTCGATGTTGCCGGAACCGATGGCCGCCATCATGTTGTCGCCGCCGCCGGTCGAGACCCGCACTGCCGGGCCGAGGCCGAGTTTTTCCGCGGCAGCGGGGCGCACCGTGCCGATGCAGCACTCCGCGCTTTTGAGCGGCGGCAGGGCTTGCCACAGGCGGCCGCTGTCGTCGATAAGATCGACGGCGGTTTTGCTCCAGCGACGGGTGCGCACATCGAACAACCCGGTGCCGGAAGCGTCGCCATATTCCGCTACGCGCTCCCCGGTCAGCCAGAAGTTCAAGTAGTCATGGGGCAACAACACGGTATGCAGTTGTGCCCACAGCGCCGGATGGTGCGTCTTGAACCAAAGGATTTTTGACGCGGTATAGCCGGTGGCGATCCGCAGGCCAAGCGTTTCCAGCGAGCCGTTGGCTCCGCCGAGCTGTTGCAGGAGCCGTTCGTTTTCCTCTGCGGTTTCGGTATCGCACCACAGCTTGACGCTGTGCAGCACGTTGCCGTCTGCGTCCAGCGGCACAAACCCATGTTGTTGGCCCGAGACCCCCAGAGCGTGAATCTCCCGTGCATCAACGCCGGCGTGAGTCACGGCTTGGCGAAAAGCGATGACTAGCGCCTCAATCCACCAGTCGGCCTCCTGTTCGCGCCGGCCATTGGCTTGGCTGATGAGGCGGTGAGGGGCATTGCCCTCACCGAGGATCACGCCCTGTGTGCTGTCGACAATCACGACTTTCGTGCCTTGCGTACCGCAGTCTATGCCAGCATAGAGCGCCATAGGATCACTCCATCTCCAGCATGATTTTGATGTCTGAGGCATGTCCCGCCGCTGCGCGCTCGAAGGCCGCCACGCTGTCGGAGAACTTGTAGGTTTGGCTTATCAACGGCTGGACGCGCAGCTTGCCGCTGCTCAACAGCCGCAACGTGCGCGGGTACATGTTGGCGTAGCGGAAAATGGTCTTGAAGGTAATTTCCTTGGCCTGCGCGGCGACGATATCCAGCGGCGCGGCATCGATCGGCATGCCGACCAGCACGGCGGTCGCCCCGGGCGCCGCATGTTCGGCCAGCGTAGCGATAGCCGGTTTCGCGCCGCTGCATTCAAACACGACATCGGCGCCATTGCCGCTGGTGAGGGCGGCCACTTTCCCCGCCAGGTCGCCGGTTTTGATATTGACGGCGTGCAGCCCCTCGTAACTGGCCGCAACGGCGAGTTTTTCGTCGAACAGATCGCAAATAATGACGTCCGAGCAGCCGCCCGCCAGCGCCGCGAGGGCGGTGACCACGCCGATCGGCCCGGCGCCGATCACCAGCGCGATATCGCCGGGTTTGATCCCGGCTTTGGTGGCCGCTTGCATGCCGATGGCTAAGGGTTCCACCATGGCGCCTTCAGCGAAACTGACGTTGTCCGGCAATTTGAACGTGAAGGCGGCAGGGTGGATGACGATTTCGCGCAGGCAACCGTGTACCGGCGGCGTCGCCCAGAAGCGAACGGCCGGGTCAAGGTTGTAAATACCGGCGCGCGTCTGCGCCGAGTTGAGATCGGGAATGCCGGGCTCCATGCAAACGCGATCGCCGATGCTGAGGTGAGTGACGTTTTTACCTGTCGCGAGCACCACGCCGGAGGCTTCATGGCCGAGCACCATCGGGGCGTTAACCACGAACGGGCCAATGCGGCCATGTTGGTAATAGTGCACATCACTGCCGCAGATGCCCACGGAATGAATTTTTATCTGCACATCATCGGGGCCCAGCGTTTCGGCAAGCTGGACGTCCTCGATAGCGATTTCCCCCGCTTTGGCCAACACTAATGCTTTCATATTGCCTCCTGGTGAATCATTTTTATGGTAACGGTATCATTTCAATGCGGCGATATTGGGCCAAAGCGAGGGGGTAAACTGTGATCGATGTTGGAATTACTCGACGAGAGTTAATTTTGCTGGTGGGTTGTTATTCAATATGGGGATAACGATCACAAAATCGGCGATGCAATGACGGTTTTAATATCAGCGTGTTGATATCGATACCGTTACTTTGCAGGGGAAATGATGAACAAACGACAAACCGCCATAGCCGCTACGCTGGAATATTTGCGCAAGGCGGACATTATTCTGACCGAAGAAGAACAGCAACGTATTGAAATTGCGACATTTGGCCTGGCCGACTATCCCGCCTCAGGGCTGCAACTGCTGACCTATGTCAACTCGCCTCGTTATTGTGCGAAAGAGCTGGTGCTGTTTCCAGAGCAGACTTGCCCGGAACATTTGCATCCTCCTTTCGCCGGCACGCCGGGCAAGCAAGAGACGTTTCGCTGCCGTTGGGGCGAGGTGTTTCTGTTTGTCGATGATGAAAACCTGACGCTTAATGACGCCGGCGGTGAACCGGTATGCCGGGTGCCAGAGGGCGCGGAGCCTTGGTATACCTGCAATCGCTATATCCTCTTGCGGCCGGGCGAGCAATACACCATCGCGCCCAATACCCGGCACTGGTTTCAGGCTGGAAAGCGGGGGGCGGTGGTGTCCGAGTTCTCTTCCGAGAGCCGTGACGAGCTGGATATCTTTACCGATCCCCGGATTAACCGCCTGGCGGGCGTAAACCATTAGCGCCACGATGAAAGTTCTGTCATGATGTTGTTAATGGTACAAAATGATACTCAAAGCTAAGGAGCTGCATTTGGCAGTGGGTCGAGGACGGAAAGCGACGCTGGCTAGCGTCGCCGCACAGGCAAACGTCAGTAAAATCACCGCGTCGCGGGCATTTTCACAGCCGGACAAAGTTCATCCGGAAACGCTGCGCCGCATTCGGGAGACCGCTGCCGAGCTCGGCTATGTGGTCAATGCCGCAGCGCGCAACCTGCGGGCGAAAAGCAGCAGAACCATCGGTATCGTCAACCCTGATATGGCCAACCCGTTCTTTGGCGGTCTGACGCGGCTGATGACGCTTGAAGCGCAAAAAATGGGATACGACACCCTGGTGTTCGACTCCTATGAGTCTCAGGAAAGCGAAGACAGAATCATCGACAAACTGATTGGCTACAACGTCGATGCGATCATTCTCTCGGTCATTTCCAACGATCATTTGTACCAGCCTTCCTACCTAAAACGGTTGGAAATCTTGAATATTCCGGTGGTTTTGATCGACCGGGAGCTGGACAATCGCCACTGCAGCGGGGTGTATATCGATAACCTGGACTGCGGCCTCCAGGCGGGGCGCTGGCTGCTGGAACAGAAGGCGCAGCGGGTGGTGGTGGTCTCTGGGCCGGAAAACTCCAACGTGGCGCGTGACAGGGTCACTGGCTTGCAAGCGGCATTACAAGGCAAGGTGGCGTCGCTTGAAGTGCTGTATGCCGATTTCTTTATGGATGTCGCCTGGCAAGAAACGAGCCGTTGGCTGGCCAATAACCGCGCACCGGACTTTTTCGTCGGCTGCAATAACCAGATCTCCCTGGGCATTATCAAGGCCTGCATTGAACACCGGCTGCCGTTGATGCAGGACGTGTCGCTGTTCAGCATCGATGAGGTTTCACATGCCGAGATCTACGGTTTTCATTTCCCCTGCGTGTCGCATGATTTGCAAGAGATCGCCTGGCAAGCGTTGAATCTGGCGATCCGGCGCATTGCCGACCCCGATATCAAGCCGGGCAAGGTGGTGGTGCGGGGAAAACTCATCGCGTAGCGGCGGCGCCGTTCGCTTTACCCGTCATTTTTCAGCGCGTTGTGCCGTTTACGGCTCATCCCCGCGGCGGGACGGATTAGCAACCACAAACCGCTTCCTGCGGCCGCCGCGCCCAGCAGCATCGGCCAGGAAAGGGGCTCATCGAACATTAACCATGCCCAGCAGAAAGTGACGAAGGGACTGAGAAACAGCAGGCTCGTCACGCGCAGTGCAGAGGTGAGCCTTAGACAAAACCAGTACAGCCCGTAGCCGCCCAGCGTCGCCAGCAGCGCGGTCCAAAGCACGCCGATCACAAAACCCGTCGTCATGGTTGGCAGCAACGGGCCTTCAGCGCCGGCCATCGCGGCGAAAGCCAGTGCTGAAACCGCGCTTTGTATCCCCAGCGCGGCCGGCAAACTCATTGCCTGCGTCTGCGGCAGCCTTTGCTGCCACAGCGTCGCCAGCGCCAGCGACAGCATCCCCGCCAGCGGCAACAAGTAGCTCCACATTGGGGCGTTTCCCCATGAGATGGCGCTGCCGGTCGCTAGCGTTACCCCGCTAGCCCCCAATGTTAACCCGAACCAGACGCGGCCATCGGGCAGGCGACGTTGCACCAGCATGCTCAGCAGCGCCGTGCCGAGAGGGAGCAAATCGGCGATGAGCGCGGCCAGCCCGGCCGGCACGCCATATTCAATGCCTTTGCTGACGCCGGTCAGGTAACCGGTCATGGCGAGCAACCCGATCCCGGCGTGAACAGCTACCGTCAGCGGAGATGCGCGCCTTATGGCGCTCAGGCTAAATGGCAGCAGCGCGAACGCGACCACCACGCAGCGCCAGAACGCCACCAGCAACACCGGCGCGTAATCGGCGGCGAAGCGGATGCCGACGAAACCGGAGCTCCAGGCCACGATCAGCAGAACCTCGGCCGCAGCCAGCCAGAGGGCGGCTTTGCCGCAGTGGGAAGAGGGGCGGAATTGTGGCAGGGACATGGTGGTCACCTCCTTTTCCGCCCGATGGTAGTGAGTGGCTATAATTTAATAAATCGAATAATTTTTGTTTAGTTGTTTAATGGAGTTAAATCATGCGGCCGACATTGGATATCGATCTCTTGCGCACTTTTCACGCCATTGCGCGTTTGGGGCAATTTCGCGCGGCGGCGGCATTTGTCAATCGCAGCCCCGCCGCCGTGAGCGTGCATATCCAGCGCCTGGAACAGCTGGCGGGCGGGCGCCTGCTGGAGCGTGACAATCAGTCCGTGGCGCTGACGCCGCTGGGAAACAGGCTGCTGGCCTCGACGCTCGGGCTGCTGAACGCCCATGACGATATTTTGCGGGAGCTGCAGGGCGAGCCGCTGAGCGGCCATATCAAATTGGGATTGCCCGATGAGTACGCTTCTCATGTGATACGCCATATTTTGCCGCGGTTTGCCGACAGTTTTCCCGCAGTGGAGCTGGAGGTCTCTACCGCCGCCAGCCAGGCGCTGGCGGAACAAATTGGCCGTAATCGGCTGCATCTTGCGCTGGTGGTTCAACCCTCGGGGAGACAGTGCCAGACACCGCTTGCGGTGACTGCGCCGGTGTGGGCCGGAGGCCGTTCGCTGGCGCTGCAGGCTAACCGGCCGTTGCCGCTGGCGTTGCATGCCGCCGACTGCCCTTATCGCGAAGCGATGCTCGAGGCGTTGACGGCCGCGGGGCGGCCATGGCGGGTCATTTTAAGCAGTCCCTCGGCCAGCGTGGTGGCCTCTTGCGTAGAGGCGGGGTTAGCCGTCACGTTGCTCGATCGGGCGCGGCTCTCTGGCGCGATGCGGATACTCGAAGAGTTGCCACCGGTCGCGCCGTATGAGGTGCAGCTGCTGCGCTCTTTCGCCGCCGACGGCGAGCCTGCGACGACGATGCTGGAGAAAGTCATCGGCGAGTATTTTCAGACCGGTGAACGCATCGCGCAGTAAGCGCGGCCAAACCTGGGAGGGCCGCCTCACATCCTATAGCCCAAACACCGCCGCGGCATTGCGATCCAAAATGGCGTTCACGTCTGCCTCCGGCAATCCCGCACGGCGGATGTAGTCCACCGTGGTTTGAAACAGGTCGCCCGGCTGGAACGGGAAATCGGTGCCGAACAGCAGCCGCTCTGCGCCGAAGGTCGCCGCCGCCGCTTGCAATGCGGGCACCTGATCGTGGCCTACCGTGTCGTACCACATGCGCAGGGCGGCGCGGCTCGGCGGTTCCGGCGTATGCGGCGCTTCCCATGCGACGGTTTGGTCGAGACGCTCCAGCGTCATCGGCAGCAGGCCGCCCAGGTGCGGCACAATGATTTTCATCTCCGGAAAGCGTTGGGGGATGCCGTGGAGAATAAAGTGCATGGCGGCGACCGTATCTTCGATCGGCGCGCCAATCGACCAGGTCAAAGCGTAATCGGCGATCAGCGGCGAGTGTGCGCCGCGGCCGGCGGGATGAATGGCCAGCACGCTGTGGCGGCGATTGAGTTCCTGATAGAGCGGTTCGAACAGCGGGTTGGCAATAGACAGCCCGAGCACCGAGGTGGTGATGCAGGCGCCCAGCATATTGAGCTGGGTAAAGGCCCTTTCAAGCTCGCGTAACGCCGCGTCGATATGCGGCAGCGGCAAAGAAGCGATAGCCCGAAAGCGGGTGGGATAACGCGCTACCAGTTCCGCATATTCATCATTGATCCGGCGCGCGGCATCAACGGCCGCCTGTTCGTCTTCCAGATGCGGCGACAGCGGCGTCGCCGACAGGATTTGCATGTCGATGCCGGCGCTGTCCAGCAGGGCGAAGCGGGCGTCGAGTTCGCGCTCGGTGCGGCCGGCGCCCAGTTGCCGATAGGCGGCGACGTCGTGCACGCCATGCGCTTGCAAAAGATCCAGATACTCTGTGCTCCACAGGTGAGCGTGTACGTCGAGTCGCATCGGTCTATCTCCCGGCTTCGCGGCGATGCCGCGGGTTCAGGAGAGTATAGGCGGGCGACGCGACGCCTCCTGAAGGGAAAGCATTTTTTCTACCGACGGGTTAGGGTGAAAGCACGCATTGATCCGGGAACGGCGCGCGAACGGGCGTTCCCGGTATTGGGGGGCTGGAGATCAGAACACCTGCTTGAACGGTTTCACCGTCACGTCGGCATAGACACCGGCGGCGATATAGGGATCCTGTTGTGCCCAGGCCTGGGCTTGCGCCAGCGACTCGAATTCGGCGATCACCGTCGAACCGGTAAAGCCGGCGGCGCCGGGATCGTTGCTGTCGATGGCCGGGTTAGGGCCGGCGACCACCAGGCGACCGGCGTCGCGCAGCGCCTGCAGGCGCGCCAGGTGTGCCGGACGCACCGCCAGACGATTTTCCAGCGAGTTGGGGACGTCTTGCGCGTAGATCAGATAAAGCATGTTTCACCTTTAAAATCATGGCTATAAAACGGTGCTACCAAGGTAGCGCAAAAGGCGCGACAGGGGAACGGCGTAGGGCGAATTTCCCGGCGGATTGGCGCTTATGCCTTGAAGCCGCTACTTTTTATTCGTATAGTGCGGCGCGCTTAAACTGATATGCCATTGAGGTGAGGACATGACGGAACTGGTAAGGGAAAAACTCGATTTGCCGGCGGGCAAAAGCAAACTGCTGCTGCATTCGTGCTGCGCGCCCTGTTCCGGCGAGGTAATGGAAGCGATCCAGGCCTCCGGGATCGAGTACGCCATTTTCTTCTATAACCCCAATATTCATCCGCAAAAAGAGTATCTGCTGCGCAAGGAAGAGAACATCCGCTTCGCCGAGCAGCACGGGGTGCCGATCATCGATGCCGATTACGATACCGACAACTGGTTCGCCCGCGCCAAAGGGATGGAGAATGAGCCGGAGCGCGGTATCCGCTGCACCATGTGTTTCGACATGCGTTTCGAGCGCACGGCGCTGTATGCGCATGAGCACGGTTACGACACCATCTCCAGCTCGCTCGGCATTTCGCGCTGGAAGAACATGCAGCAGATCACCGACTGCGGCATTCGCGCGGCGGAAAAGTATCCTGACCTGGTGTACTGGGATTACAACTGGCGCAAGAAGGGCGGTTCTTCGCGCATGATAGAGATCAGCAAGCGCGAACGCTTCTATCAGCAGGAATACTGCGGCTGCGTCTATTCGCTGCGCGACACCAACCTGCACCGCAAGGCGCAAGGGCGGCCGCTGATCAAGCTGGGCGTGCTTTACTATGGCGATGAAGAATAACGCTTAATCACCGCAATCAACCCGCTACGGCGGGTTTTTTACTTTTTGACGCCAGGCGAAACGTTAATGAAGCGTGGTGTTCCGGCGATAAAAAAGCAACGGCCAGGTTAATATCCTTATGAGTTTGCTGGTTTTAGCCGCGCATACTGACTATTAAAGCGATAGTTTGCCTTTCGTTATTGAATATGATTGCTATTTGCATTTAAACTTGGCGAACCAGAGGAAACAGAATCATTATGCCGCTAAAAAAGATGTTCCTTAATCGCCGTATATCCGTGCCTTTCGTCTTGTCCGTAGGCCTGCACAGCGCCCTGGTGGCGGGATTGCTTTACGCTTCGGTAAAAGAAGTGGTGGAGCTGCCGAAGCCAGAGGACGCGCCGATCAGCGTCATGATGGTCAACACCGCCGCGATGGCCGAACCGCCACCGCCGGCGCCGGCCGAGCCGGAGCCGCCGCAGGTCGAACCTGAGCCGGAGCCAGAACCGGAGCCTATCGTGGAGCCGCCGCCGAAGGCGATCGTGAAGCCGGAGCCGGTCAAGCCGAAACCGAAGCCTAAGCCGAAGCCGAAGGTCGAAAAACAGGTCAAACCGGAGCCGAAGAAGGTCGAGCCGCGCGAGCCGTCGCCGTTCAACAACGATTCGCCGGCCAAGCCGATCGATAAAGCGCCGGTGAAACAGGCGCCTGCTGCGCCGGTGCAGGGCAACTCGCGCGAGGTCGGGCCAAGGCCGATCAGCCGCGCCAATCCGCTCTATCCGCCGCGGGCCCAGGCTTTGCAGATCGAAGGCAACGTGCGGGTACAGTTCGATATCGACAGCGACGGGCGCGTGAGCAACGTGCGCATCTTGTCGGCCGAGCCGCGCAACATGTTTGAGCGTGAAGTGAAGCAGGCGATGCGCAAGTGGCGCTATGAAGCCAAAGAAGCGAAAGATCGCACCGTCACTATCCGCTTCAAGCTGAACGGCACGACTGAATTGAACTGAGTTCGGTCAACACAAAAAGAAAGGGTCGCCTCGGCGACCCTTTTTGCATTTGCGGTGTAGCGTCAGTTTATTCTTCGAAGCCGACGCGGAAATTCATTTTGCCCTCAGGCAGCGCGCGCGAGTTGCCTTCCGCATCGACCGCCACATAGGTGAACACCGCTTCGGTCGCCCGGTAGCGCTGGCCGATCGGGGCGGAGGAGACTTTCTTGACCCACACTTCGATATTGATGGTGATCGAGCTGCGCCCGGTACGGATGCAGTGCGCATAGCAGCAAACCACATCACCTACCGCCACCGGTTTCAGGAAGGTCATGCCGTCCACGCGCACGGTCACCACGCGCCCTTCGGCGATCTCTTTTGCCTGGATGGCGCCGCCGATATCCATTTGCGACATCAGCCAGCCGCCGAAGATATCACCGTTGGCATTGGTATCGGCCGGCATCGCCAGCGTGCGCAGCACCAGCTCGCCGCTGGGTAAAGGTCGTTGTTGTGTCATAGCAGTCTGCTTTTAAAAGGAGGGAATAACATCATACTGCCCGCGACAAGCGCCGCAGGCATTAACAATTTTGTAACTATTTTTTCTGTTCTTCCGGCATGTGCCGGTAAATATAGATACCGCTGAGGAGGGTGAAGACCAGCGTCAGCACCGTCAGGCCAAAGACTTTGAAATTGACCCAGACGCTTTGCGGCAGCCAGAAGGCGACATAGATGTTCGCCAGGCCGCAGGCCAGGAAGAAGACCGCCCAGGCCAGGTTGAGGTTGCTCCACACTTTGTCCGGCAGCGTCAGCTCTTTGCCCAGCATGCGCTGAACCAGCGGTTTTTTGAGCACCCATTGGCTGATCAGCAGCGCCAGCGCGAACAGCGCGTAAATCACCGTGACCTTCCATTTGATGAACAAATCGTTGTGGAACACCAGCGTCAGGGTGCCGAACACCAGCACCATCAGGAAGGTGATCAACGTCATCTTCTCGACCTTGCGGTATTTCACCCAGGTGAACACCAGCGCCAGTGCGGTAGCGACGATCAACGCGCCGGAAGCGACGTAAATATCGTACAGCTTGTAAAAAGCGAAAAAGACAATTAACGGGAGGAAATCAAGAAACTGCTTCATAAATCAATCCATCATCTGTTCATCGGCCGACTATACCGGATTCGGCGAGCTCTGTGTACCGCCGGGCGCTGCCGATTATCGGCGTTTGGCTGGCGGATTTCTGCCGCGAAAGCAGGAATTTGCATAAACTTACGCGAGAAAGCGCGGGCGCATTGCCAGCGCGCGCCGCAGGCCGCATAGTAAGTAGCATAATAACCAGATAATTTACCGCGGAAAACAGCATGCAGTGGAAATCTCTCCAGGCCCTGACGCCGGGTTTGACGCATTTATTGGGCTATCAACGCAGTTGGCTCAAGCCGGATATTCGCGCCGGCCTTTCCGTCGCCGCCGTCGCCTTGCCGGTGGCCATCGCCTATGCCGAGCTGGCCGGGGTCAGCCCGGTGGTGGGGCTCTATTCCTGTATTTTGCCGATGGTGGCCTATGCGCTGTTCGGATCGTCACGCCAGCTGATCGTCGGGCCCGACGCCGCCACCTGTGCGGTGATCGCCGCGGTGGTGACGCCGCTGGCGGCGGGCAATATGGAGCGCCATTGGCAACTGACCATCATGATGACCGCCATGATGGGCGGCTGGTGCCTGCTGGCCAGCCGGTTCAAGCTGGGGGCGCTGGCGGATCTGCTGTCGCGGCCGATCCTCAGCGGGTTGCTGAACGGGGTGGCGATCACCATTATGGTCGATCAGATCGGCAAGGTGTTGGGGTTCACGGTGCGCCCGGCGCAGCTGATCGAGCGCATCTACGCGCTGCCCGGCAACCTGCTGCACAGCGACTGGCTGACGATGGCGGTGTCGTTATTGACGCTGGTGACGCTGCTCGGATTTAAAAAATGGCGGCCTAACTGGCCGGCACCGCTGTTCGCCATCGTGCTGGCGGCGTTCGTGACCTGGGCGGGCGGCCTGCAACAGCATGGCGTGGTGACGGTGGGCGGTTTCAGCGGCGTGTTGCCGATCGTCCAGTGGCCGGATTTCCAGCCCGGTTTACTGCGCGACATGGTGATCCCGGCGCTCAACCTGGCGGTGGTGAGCTTTGTCAGCATGATGCTCACCGCCCGCAGCTTTGCCGCCAAAAACGGTTATGAGGTGAACGCCGACGCCGAGTTTCGTGCGCTGGGGCTGGTGAATATCGTCTCTGCGCTGTCGCAAGGTTTCGCCATCAGCGGCGCAGACTCGCGCACCGCGGTGAATGATGCCAACGGCGGCAAGAGCCAGCTGGTGTCGATCATCGCCGCCGCGGTAATCGCCTTCGTCTTGCTGTTCCTGATGTCGCCGCTGCAGTTTATTCCGGTGGCGGGATTGGGGGTGGTGCTGATGTATGCGGCCTGGTCACTGCTGGACATCCGCGGCATCTGGATCTTGCGCCGTCGCAACGCGCAGGCGTTCCGCCTGGCGCTGTTTACCTTCCTCAGCGTGCTGCTGGTGGGGGTGATCAGCGGCATCGGGCTGGCGGTGTTACTGGGATTGATGCAGTTTCTGCGCACCGTCTTCCGGCCGACGGAACAGCTGCTGGGCGTCAACGACGAAGGCATGATCCATTCCATGGGCAACAACAATGGGGTGAAGGCGGTGCCCGGCGTCATGATGTATCGTTTCAATTCGCCCCTGACCTATTTCAACGTGGCGTACTTCAAACGCCGCATTCTCAATTTGGTCGACGGCACGCCGTTCCAGCCGCGCTGGGTGGTGGTGGACGCGGTGGCCAGTTTTACCCATGCCGATATCAGCGTGCTGGCGGCCATCGACGAACTGAAACGCGATCTGTTACAGCGTAACGTTAGGCTGGTGCTGGCGGGGCGTCGCACCGAACTGACGCGTTGGTTCCGCATCAACCGCTTAGGGCGCGACAAAGAGCTGATTTTGGTGCCGGATCTGTATCTGGCGCTGAAGCTGATTCAGAGTAAGGAGCAGGCGGAAGCCGCCGTGATGGGGTAAACAAAAAAGGGGCGCGCCGAAGCGTGCCCCTTGATTTTCGCTGACGCCGGCGTTAGCCGCGCAGCAGCATATACAGGCGGAACAGGTAGATCAGCAGCAGGGCAGACACCAGGTTGCTCAACGCGGTCAACACCACGCTGGCGACGTTCGGCGTCAGCACCGACAGATGGCTCACCAAAAACAGCACCAGCAGTTTGGCCGCCAGCCACAGCATCATCGCCGGCACGATCACGCGTGCATTGGCGAAGGCCAGTTTGCTGCTCAGCTTGAGCGAAGCGAACACGCCTTTCTTGTCGACCGAGGCGATCACAGGCGCCAGCGCGAAGGCGATCGCCATCAGCACGCCCGGCACCACAAACAGCGTCAGGCCAAGCTGGATCAGCAGGGTGCAGATAAACAGCAGCAGCAGCAGGCGCGGCAAGTCGGGCGCCGAGGCGCCGAGCGCGCGCAGGGCGCTGGTGCGTTGCCCTTGCGACACCAGACGAATCAGCGTCAACATCCCGCCGACCAGCAGCACGTTGCCGACCAGCGCGGAGAAGGTGGCGGCCGCCGACACTTTCAGCAACACCATCTGCTGTTCCGGCGTCATCTGCTGGATCACTTCCTGAATGCCCATACCGGTAGACGAAGCGAAATCGCTGGTGGTGGCAGCGAGCGTCGCCAACTGTTCGGCATCGGGGCTGAAGGCCTGATTCAGCAGCACGGAGATAAACGCCGTCAACAACGCCAGCATCAGGATGCTGGCCAGTTGGTTGCGTAAAAAGTTAAAACTGTCACGGTACAAAGCGTTGGCCGTGATAGACATGCAGACTCCTTGGCGTCGGGAAAACAGAGATAAATCAGTGGGTGATTGTACCCTGTTCCACGCCGCTGTGGCACCCCGCGAATTGCACTACGCCTATTTCTTCAACGATCGTCGTCTCAGGCAGCGACAGCGGCAGGGGCACCGGCAAGGGCGGCAGGCCGTAGCGTTCCCGGGCGCGATCGCAGGCTTCGTTGCGCAGGCCGTTTTCACCGGACTGATCGAACTCTCTGCACGGGCTGGGCCGATTGAGGTAGATCGAGCAGGACACGGCTTTGCCGATCTCGCCGTCCAGCGCGTTGCAGCGGGGGGACTTGCTGTTGGTCCCCTGCATGCAGCGCAGGAACGGGGTCAAAGGCTCCGTCAGGGAAAGAGGGACGGTGCCGCCGCCGTCTTCGGCTTCGGCCCAATAGAATGACACTCGAAAATAACCGCAGCATGCGCCGCAGCTGACACAGGGATTAAGGATTTCGCTCATCTTGATTGCCCGCCGACTCCTCACGGCACCAACCAAAACCAACACGGAAAATGAAATTACCTCAGCCGCAATTTTCTCCGCAACCGAAATTTGAACATGTAGATAATTTGCAACAAAATCGATTTTTTGATGCAGATCAATCCTTGATTTATTAGGCGGTTAGGTAACCTTGTTTTTAGTAGGATTTTAAATTTTTACACATAAGATGTGATCTCGATGGGATCACAAATACCCGAAAGTAGGTATATTCCCCCTCGAGCGATTAACCACACAAATGGAATGGATAATGAAAAAGACAACTCTGATGGTATTGGCGACGATGATGGCGCCTATGTTGGCAAGTGCGCATCAGGCCGGTGATTTCCTGTTCCGCGCGGGCACCGCGACGGTGCGTCCAAATGCGGGTTCGGACAACGTGCTGGGATTGGGTTCGCTGGATGCGAAAAACAACACCCAGCTCGGTCTGACCTTCGGTTATATGGTGACGGACAACATCGGCGTTGAGTTGTTGGCCGCAACGCCATTCCGCCACAAGGTGACGCTGGGTGGCACCGATCTGGCGACCGTTCACCAGCTGCCGCCTACGCTGATGGCGCAATACTACTTCGGCGATAAGCAGGACAAACTGCGTCCTTACCTGGGCGTCGGCGTTAACTACACCACTTTCTTCGATGAGAAGTTCAACGACTACGGCAAAAGCGCCGGGTTGAGCAATCTTGATCTAAAAGATTCCTGGGGTGTGGCGGCGCAGGCCGGCCTGGATTACAACCTGGATGAGCACTGGATGCTGAACATGTCGGTGTGGTGGATGAATATCGAAACCAAAACTCGCTTCAACGATGCGAATGGCGGGCACCACAGCTTCGACACGCGTTTGGATCCGTGGGTGTTCATGTTCGGGGCGGGGTACCGCTTCTGATGAAGGCTCCAAGCAGGGAGGCGTTGCGCCTCCCTGTGTCGGTATTATTTAATCTGCATTACGTTTTCAACCGATTTCACGCCGGCCACGCCGCGTGTGACCTGCACCGCACGGTTGGCGTCATCGCTGGACGTCACGAAGCCGCTCAGCTGTACGCGCCCTTTAAAGGTTTCCACGCTGATTTCGCGTGACTTGATGTTTTTATCCGCCAGCAGTGCCGATTTCACTTTGGTGGTGATCACCGTGTCATCAATATAACCACCCGTTCCCTCAGATTTTGCCGTCGGCGCGCAAGCGCTCACCGCGACCGCCACAACGGCTGCCATGCACAAGGCCGAAAGGGTTTTAAAAAGCTTCATAAATTACTCTCCATGCAATGTTATGGTTGAAATTCGCTACGGTTTTTCGCCGCAGCGGGCGCATTCCCCAAATCAAACGAAGAAATGCATAGCGAACAAAGTTCATTGTGAGACAAGACCTGGGTTTGTTCAAATTTTTGCTGTAAATAAATGGAACAAACTTTGAGGGGAAACAAGCTGTTAAAGCGAGCGCCGGCAGGGCGCTCGCTGAAGAGGATCACGCCCGGGTGGCGCGCTTCATATTGCTGACGAAGGCCGCCAGCTTGGTCAGCATCTCCGCCGGGTTGGCATGGTGCTGTTCGATGATTTTGACGATTGCCGAGCCGGAGATCGCGCCGGTGGCCCCGGCCTGCAGCGCGGCCTTCACCTGCTCGGGTTCGGAGATGCCGAAGCCTTGCAGCGGCGGCGCGGCGTGGTACTCGCGCAGCTTGTTCACCAGGTGATGCAACGGCAGCTGCGCCCGGCTTTCGGTGCCGGTGACGCCGGCACGCGACAGCAGATAGGTGTAGCCGCGGCCGTGCGACGCGATTTCACGCAGCAGATCGTCATCGGCGTTCGGCGGGCAGATGAAGATCGGCGCGATGCCATGGCGCGCGGCGGCGGCGCGGAACGGCGCAGACTCTTCAAACGGCACGTCGGCGACCAGTACCGAGTCCACGCCCACTTCGGCGCAGCGTTGATAAAACGCATCGATGCCTTTATGGAACACCAGGTTGGCGTACATCAGCAGGCCGATGGGAATGGTCGGGTGCTTCTGGCGGATGGCTGCCAGCATCTCGAAGCACTGGGTCGGCGTGACGCCGGCGGCGAAGGCGCGCAGCGTCGCGCTCTGGATGGTGGGGCCATCCGCCAGCGGATCGGAGAAGGGGATGCCCAGCTCCAGCGCGTCCGCGCCGGCTTCGATCAGGGTGTCGATAATCTGCAGCGACAGCGCCGGATTAGGATCGCCCAGCGTCACGAACGGGACGAAGGCGCCTTCCTTGCTGCTTTCCAGACGCGTGAACAGTTGCTGATAACGTTCCATCAGATTTCTCCCCGTGCTTTCAAAATGTCGTGAACGGTAAATATGTCTTTGTCGCCGCGGCCGGACAGGTTGACCACCAGGATCTGCTCTTTCTGCGGCGTTTCACGGATCATTTTCAGCGCGTGAGCCAGGGCGTGCGAGGATTCCAGCGCCGGGATGATGCCTTCATGGCGCGACAGCGCCTTGAACGCTTCCAGCGCTTCGTCGTCGGTGATCGACACGTATTCGGCGCGGCCGGTGCTGTTCAGGTAGGCGTGCTGCGGCCCGACGGACGGGAAGTCCAGCCCGGCGGAAATTGAATAGGATTCTTCAATCTGGCCTTCGGCGGTCTGCATCATCGGCGCTTTCATGCCGAAGTAGATGCCGACGTGGCCGTGCTTCAGCGGCGCGCCGTGCTGGCCGGTTTCGATGCCCAGGCCGGCAGGTTCCACGCCGATCAGCCCAACGTCGGCGTCATCGATAAAATCGGCGAACATGCCGATGGCGTTGGAGCCGCCGCCGACGCAGGCGATGACCGCATCCGGCAGGCGGCCTTCGCGCTCCAGCACCTGCGCTTTGGTTTCTTCGCCGATCATGCGCTGGAATTCACGCACGATGGTAGGGTACGGATGCGGACCGGCGGCGGTGCCGAGCATATAGTGTGCGGTTTCATAGCTGCCGGACCAGTCGCGCAGCGCTTCGTTGCAGGCGTCTTTCAGGGTGGCGGAGCCGCTGTGCACCGGGATCACCTCCGCGCCCATCAGCCGCATGCGGAACACGTTAGGCGACTGGCGCTCGACGTCTTTGGCGCCCATATAGATGCGGCATTTCAGGCCGAGCAGCGCGCAGGCCAGCGCCGACGCGACGCCATGTTGGCCGGCGCCGGTTTCCGCGATGATCTCGGTTTTGCCCATGCGCTTGGCCAGCAACGCCTGGCCCAGCACCTGGTTGGTCTTGTGCGCGCCGCCGTGCAGCAGGTCTTCACGCTTCAGGTACAGCTTGGTGTTGCTGCCGGCGGTGAGGTTTTTACACAGCGTCAGCGCCGTCGGGCGGCCCGCGTAGTTCTTCAGCAGATCGATAAATTCCGCCTGGAATGCAGGATCGCGCTGGGCGCTGACAAAGGCTTCTTCCAGTTGTTTCAGGGCCGGCATCAGAATTTGCGGCACGTATTGGCCACCAAATTCGCCGAAGTAGGGGTTAAGCAGCGTCATGAGAGTTCCCGTTATTATCCGTTATTAATGTTGAGCCGTATTCAGTAGGCGCGCAGGGTCTGGAAGACCGAGGCCAGGCGCGCGGGATCTTTGATGCCCGGTTCGCTTTCCACGCCGGAGTTGAAGTCCAGCCCGGCGCAGCCGAGCTTGGCCGCCTCGACGCAGTTGTCGGCGCGCAGGCCGCCCGCCAGCATCACGTTAGTCAGATCTTCACCTTGCAGTACCGACCAGTCGAAGCGTTGGCCGGTGCCGCCGGCGCCGTTGTCGAGCAGATAGCGATCGACATGCTGCAGATCGCGCGCCGGCACCCGATCTTTCACGCTCAGCGCTTTCCAGATGCGGCAATCGGCCGGCAGGCGGGCGCGCAGGGCGTTGATATAGGCCTGGTCTTCTGCGCCGTGCAATTGCACCGCGTGTAGACCGAGGCGCTCAACGGTCAACGCCACGGTATCGACCTGGGCGTCGCAGAACACGCCGACGTACTTCAGCGGCGCGCCGGAGATCACTTCGCGAGCGCGGGTGATGTCCACATAGCGCGGCGAGCGGCCGACGAAAATCAGCCCGCCGTAGATGGCGCCGGCCTGATAGGCGGCGGCGGCGTCCTGCGGACGGGTCAGGCCGCACACTTTGTTGTCGCCCAGGATCACGCGGCGCACGGCGGCGCGCAGATCGGGTTCCGACATCAGCGCGCTGCCGATCAGGAAGCCGTTGGCGTAATGGCTCAGCTCGCGGATCTGCCCGTAGTTGTTGATGCCCGATTCGCTGATCACCGTCACGCCGTGCGGCACGCGCGGCGCCAGCTGACGGGTGCGGTTCAGATCGATGCTCAGATCGCGCAGATCGCGGTTGTTGATGCCGACCACGCGCGCTTCCAGCGCGATCGCGCGCTGCAGCTCTTCTTCGCTGATCACTTCGGTCAGCACGCCCATATTCAGGCTGTGGGCCACCGCCGCCAGCTGGCGATACTGCTCGTCGGTCAACACCGACAGCATCAGCAGGATGGCGTCGGCCTGATAGTAGCGCGCCAGGTAAATCTGATACGGATCGATGATAAAGTCTTTGCACAACACCGGTTGGCTGACGGTTTTACTGACCAGCGGCAGGAAATCGAAGCTGCCCTGGAAGTATTTCTCGTCGGTCAGCACCGAGATCGCCGAGGCGAAATCTTTATACACCGTGGCGATCTCTACCGGATCAAAGTTCTCGCGAATCAGCCCCTTGGAAGGCGAGGCCTTCTTGCATTCGAGAATGAAAGCCGTCCGGGTGCCCTGCAGCGCGTGATAGAAGCTGCGTTCGCTCGGTACGATGTCGTTCTGAAAGCCGGCCAGGGGCTGTTGCTGTTGTCGCGCCGCGATCCATTGCGCTTTGTCGCGGACAATCTTGTGTAGCACGGTTTCCTGCATCATTTATCCTCTTGCCGCCAGTGCGATGACACGCTCATAGGCCTGCCCGCTGTTGATCATATCCAGTGCCTGCCGCGCATTTTGGCGCAGGTCTTCATGTCCGAATAACTTCAGAAGCAACGCGACGTTGGCCGCGACCGCCGCGGCGTGCGCCGGCTCGCCTTTACCTTGTAACAGCCGCGCCAAAATGTCACGGTTTTCTTCCGGCGTGCCGCCCAGCAAGGCTTCCAGCGGATAGGTTTCCAATCCGAAGGACTGCGGCGTGAGCTGGTAGCTGCTGATTTCGCCGTTGTTCAATTCCGCCACGTGCGTCGGGGCGTGGATCGCCACCTCGTCCATGCCGCCGCCGTGCACCACCGCCGCACGCTGATAACCCAGCACGCGCAGGGTTTCGGCGATCGGCAGCACCAGTTCCGGGCTGTAAACGCCGATCAGCGCCAGCGGCGGACGCGCCGGGTTGATCAGCGGGCCCAGCACGTTGAACAGCGTGCGGGTTTTCAGCTGCTGGCGTACCGGCATGGCGTGACGAAAACCGGTGTGGTACTGCGGCGCGAACAGGAAACACACGCCGAGATCGTCCAGCGCCTTGCGCGCTTCTTCCGCCGGCAGATCCAGGCGGATGCCGAACGCCGCCAGCAGATCCGAAGAGCCGGAGCGGCTGGAGACGCTGCGGTTGCCGTGTTTGGCGATCTTCGCGCCGCACGCCGCCGCCACGAAGGCGCTGGCGGTGGAAATATTGATGCTGTTGGTGCCGTCGCCGCCGGTGCCGACGATATCGGCGAACGGGTAGTCAGGGCGCGGGAACGGCTGAGCGTCGTCCAGCAGCGCTTTGGCGGCGCCGGCGATCTCTTCCGGGCGCTCGCCGCGGACTTTCATGCTGATCAACGCCGCCGCCAGTTGGCTCGGCTCCAATTCGCCGCGCACGATGGCGCTGAACAGCTGTTGGCTTTCCTGCTGGCTCATCGACTCGGCGCGGTACAGTTTCTCAAGAATAGGTTGCATCGTCGTGTTCCTTATATTACTTCGCCAGCGCCCAGGCCAGGGTCTGCTCAAGCAGGCGCGCGCCGTGGGTGGTCAGAATCGATTCCGGGTGGAACTGGAAGCCGCACACGCGGCGATGATCGTCGCGCACCGCCATCACCATCTCGCCGAACCGGGCGTTGACGGTGAGATCGGCCGGGATATTGCTGCCGACCAGCGAGTGGTAGCGCGCTACCGGCAGCGGGTTGGCCATGCCGGCGAACATGCCTTCGCCATCGTGAACGATCGCCGAGGCCTTGCCGTGCAGGATCTCGCCCGCCTGGCCGACCTGGCCGCCGTAGGCTTCGACGATCGCCTGGTGGCCGAGGCAAATGCCAATGATCGGCAGCCGGCCGCGCAGGCGCTGCAGCAGTTCCGGCATGCAGCCCGCTTCGGACGGGGTGCCGGGGCCGGGCGACAGCATCAGCACCGGCTGGGTCATGTGCTCTAGGCGTTCGATGATCACCTCGGCGGCGATCTGGTTACGGTAAATCACCACCTGGTGGCCGCTGGCGCGCAGCTGATCGACCAGGTTGTAGGTAAAGGAATCGACGTTGTCGAGCAGCAGAATATCGGCCATCAGAACACCTCCTTGGCATGGTGCGCAGTGGCGATGGCACGCAGCACGGCACGGGCTTTGTTGCGGGTCTCGTCGGCTTCCGCCTGCGGGACGGAATCCAGCACCACGCCGGCGCCGGCCTGCACGGTGGCGATGCCGTCTTCAACGTAGGCGGAACGAATGACGATGCAGGTATCCAGATCGCCGGTGGCGGTGAAGTAGCCTACCGCGCCGCCGTAGCTGCCGCGGCGTGTGCCTTCGGAGGCGGCGATCAACTGCATCGCCCGCACCTTCGGCGCGCCGCTCAGGGTGCCCATGTTCATGCAAGCCTGGTAGGCGTGCAGCACGTCGAGATCGGCGCGCAGGGTGCCCACCACCCGGGAAACCAAGTGCATGACGAACGAATAGCGGTCCACCTTGGTCAGATCGGCGACGTAGCGGCTGCCGGCCTGGCAGATGCGCGCCAGATCGTTGCGCGCCAGATCGACCAGCATCAGGTGCTCGGCCAGCTCTTTGTGGTCGGTGCGCATTTCCAGCTCGATGCGGCTGTCGAGATCCAGATCCAGCGAACCGTCGGCACGGCGGCCGCGCGGGCGGGTGCCGGCGATCGGGTAGATTTCGATTTGCCGATTGCTCGCGTCGTATTTCAGCGCGCTCTCCGGCGAAGCGCCGAACAGGGTGAAGTCATCATCCTGCATGAAGAACATGTACGGGCTGGGGTTGTTGTCTTTCAAGGTCTGGTAGGCTGCCAGCGGCGCCGGGCACGGCAGGGAGAAGCGGCGCGACGGCACCACCTGGAAAATCTCGCCCTGGCGGATCGCTTCCTGCAGCCCGCTGACCACCGCGCCGTACTCTTCGTCGCTCTGGTTACAGCTCAGCTGCATGTTTTCCAGCGTTTGGTGCGGGATCGGCTGCGGGGTTTGTTGTAATTCGGCCTGCAGCTGTTCCAGGCGTTGCTGCAAACGCTGCGCTTCACTCGCCTGCTCACTGAAGACGCTGGCCTGCAGACGGGCCGAGCCTCGTTGGTGATCCAGCACCAGCAGGGTTTCCGCCAGATAGAAGCAGAAGTCCGGGCAGCGCTGATCCTGGCGCAGCGCCGGCAGGTCTTCGAAACCGGCGACCAAATCGTAGGCGAACAGGCCGCCCAGCATCACGGCTTCGCGCTCGTCCGCCGGGGAGTCCACCAGGGTCAGCAGCGTGCGCAGCGCGTCGAACACCGACAGTGAACGCAGGCGGGCGTCTTCGTCCTGCACCGCGTCGATCGCCGGGAAGCTCAGCTCGCGGCCGTTGGGGCGCGCCTGATTGCGCACCTCGGGCGGCAGCGCTTCGTCCAGCAGCGGCAGCAGCGCCGCACCGTTGGCGCTCAGTGCCTGCACGCTGACGGTGTGGCCCAGTGCGGTAATGCGCAGCGCGCTGTCAATCACCAGCAGGCTCTGCAGATTCTGTTTGCTGTTGATTTCCGCCGATTCCAGCAGCAGGGTGGCCGGACGGGCGCCGCACAGCTGGTGGAAAATGGTGGTGGGATCGCCCCGGTAGCTGGCTTGCGCCTTCAGCAATGTCAGTTGTGGTTTGATGTTCATCATCGGTGGTTCCAGTGAATTCTGTCCATAAAAAAGCCCGCATCAGGTGCGGGCTCAGGAAATCTGCATTGTCAGATGACAGCTATGCGCGATTACACCGCCCGCAAGAGGGAGGTACGCCACCAACCGTGAAGAGAAATGTAATTGTTCATTTGCAGACTCTCTCTGTTAACGCTCATCCGACACGGCCATTGCCGTGAACTTGTGTACTAGTTAACTGGTTCGAGAGGGCAAAGTCAACCCTCTTTTTGCACAATGTTTTAGCGGTCAGCGTGAATTATATTCATCATTCCGCTTGGCGTCCGCGGCCGGGGCAGAATAGATTTCCGTCCGGCCGCCGATCGCGGGTATGATAGAAAACCAAGCCATTGCCGGATAGCCGTTTTGACAGACAGTAACCCCCCATCCACCGCCTTTACTCTGTACGACCTCCACAGCCACACAACCGCCTCCGATGGCTACCTGACGCCGACGCAGCTGGTGCAGCGGGCGGTCGAGATGCGCGTGGGCGTGCTGGCGATCACCGATCACGACACCACCGCAGGCCTGGCCGAGGCCGCCGCCGCCATTGCGGAGCAGGCGTTACCACTGCGGCTGGTCAACGGGGTGGAAATCTCGACGCTGTGGGAAAATCATGAGATCCATATCGTTGGATTGGGCATGGACGTCGCGCACCCGGCGCTGGTGGCGCTGTTGGCGGAACAAACCGAACGGCGCAATCGGCGTGCGCAGGAGATCGGCGTGCGTCTGGGTAAGGCGCGCATTCCCGACGCCTATGCCGGCGCCCAGCGGCTGGCGGGCGACGGCGCGGTGACCCGCGGCCATTTCGCCCGCTATCTGGTGGAGATTGGCGTGGCGGACAACATGGCGCAGGTGTTCAAGAAATACCTGGCCAAGGGCAAAACCGGCTACGTGCCGCCGCAGTGGTGTACAATAGAACAAGCCATTGATGCGATTCATCAATCGGGCGGCCAGGCGGTGATGGCGCATCCCGGCCGTTACGATCTGACCGCGAAGTGGTTGAAACGTTTGCTGGCGCATTTCGCCGAACACGGCGGCGACGCCATGGAAGTGGCGCAGTGTCAGCAGGCGCCGCATGAGCGCTCGCAATTGGCGAAATACGCCCAGGACTACCGCCTGTTGGCCTCGCAAGGCTCTGATTTTCATCAGCCTTGTTCGTGGATCGAACTGGGCCGCAAACTGTGGCTACCGGGCGGCGTCGAGCCGGTGTGGCGCGATTGGCCGCAGCCTAGCGAGGCGGTCTGATTTTACGCGCGTGGCAACGCGCGCGGGCATCATTTTAGGAGCAAGTCATGAGTCAGCTTTTTTATATTCACCCGGACAACCCGCAGCCGCGTTTGATTAACCAGGCGGTCGAGGTGTTGCGCAAGGGCGGGGTGATCGTTTATCCCACCGATTCCGGCTATGCGCTGGGTTGCATGCTGGAAGAGAAGGCGGCGATGGAGCGCATTTGCC
The DNA here is from genome assembly GCF_030954545.1 of Serratia sp. MF1(2023). Lineage (NCBI taxonomy): Bacteria > Pseudomonadati > Pseudomonadota > Gammaproteobacteria > Enterobacterales > Yersiniaceae > Serratia > Serratia sp. MF1(2023). Next base: position 44,645 of record NZ_JAVHUX010000017.1, read on the forward strand.
GCATCCGTCAGTTGGACGGCAACCACAACTTTACCCTGATGTGCCGCGATTTGTCCGAGTTGTCGACCTATGCGCACGTCGATAATACGGCGTTTCGCCTGATCAAAAACAATACGCCGGGTAACTACACCTTCATTCTGAAAGCGACCAAGGAAGTGCCGCGCCGCCTGATGAATGAAAAGCGTAAAACCATCGGCCTGCGCGTGCCGTCGAACCCGATCGCGCTGGCGCTGCTGGAGGCGCTGAACGAACCGATGATGTCCACCACCCTGATGCTGCCGGGCAATGATTTTGCCGAATCGGATCCGGAAGAGATCAGCGATCACCTGGGCAAGGTGGTCGATCTGGTGATCCACGGCGGTTTCCTCGGTCAACAGCCGACTACGGTTATCGATCTGACCGAATCCTCGCCGGAAGTGGTGCGTGAAGGGGCGGGCGACGCGGCGCCTTTCCGCTGATGTAAACCGTCGCCGACTTGCCCATTGTCTGAAAATCGGCTGAAGCGACGCTATTTCGGGTGAAAGCAGCTATTCTTGCTACTTCAGAATTGATAATGGGCAGGATGCGCACCAATGATTAAACGGGTTTCTTTTTTAGCGGCCTTATTATTTTCCTCGATGGCAAATGCGGGTTTTTATTCGGGCAGTTCCTTGCTGGCGGAATCCGGCGGTTACGTAAAAAATAAAAACGGTGAGGCCACCGTGGCCGAAGCGCTTAACGGCGGCATGTTTATGGGATACGTCGCCGGCGTATTCGATACTTATTCGATGCAGGGCAACCGCAATATTTGCCCGGAAGCCGGGATGAGTATCGGCACGGCCGCCGATGCGGTGATGCGCTATTTGAACGAGCATCCCGAGCAGTTGCATTACTCTGCGCCTTCGGTGATCATGCTGGCGTTAAGCGCCGCCTATACCTGCGTGCGCCATTAAATTTGCATTCCATTTAGTGCGCATTTTTTCATAAGGTGCGCTCTCATACTTTCCGCACGAACTTCAATAGATCAATCTCCGCGGCGCTGTCACCTTAGCATCGTCGGCATCCCCCGAACGGGTCGGGGAGAGACGCGCAGGAGGTTATATGACCACATTTCACAGCGCCAACATCGCTCTCGATTATCAGGATATCGGCTCAGGGCCGCTCACGCTGGTGCTGCTGCCCGGCTGGTGCGAGCCGAAAACCGTGTTCGATCCCTTCATCGCCCTGGCGGCAGAACGTTATCGGGTGATCAGCATCGACTGGCGCGGCCACGGCCTGTCGTCAAAAACGGCGGAGATGTCGCTCGCGGCGGACGATTTGCTGGAAGATGTGCGTCAGCTACTGACGGCGCTGCGTTTGGACAACGTGGTGACTCTGTCGGTGGCGCACGCCAGCTGGCTGGCGGTGGCGTTGGCCGAAGCGTTGCCGCAGCGGGTGCGGGGCATGGTGTTTCTCGATTGGATCATGACGCAGCCAGAACCGGCGTTTTTTACGGCGGTGAGCCGTATGCAGCAGCCGCAGCAGTGGCTGGCGGCGCGCGACGCCTTGTTCGCCTTCTGGCAGGGCGGCATCCGCCACGAACGGGTCAAACGCCATCTGGAGGTCGAGATGGCACAAGAAGATTACCGGCTCTGGCGTGCCGCCGGCGTGGCCATCGAACAGGCCTACCGGCAATTCGGCTCGCCGCTGCAACGTCTGGCGGGAATGAGCGCGCCGCCGCCGTGCCGCCACATCTACTCGCTGGATCGCCGCGACGACTATCTGCGGCGCCAGCAGGCATTTGCCGCCGAGCAGCCGTTTTTCTCCGTGGTGCGTTTGGGGGAGGCTCGCACTCACCTCGGCATTCTGGAACGGCCCGACGCGGTGCTGTGGGCGGTGGAGGATTTTTTGGCGCCGTAAACGCCGCCCGAGGGAGGTCGCCGCCGATAAAGTGGGTTTCAACACCTTAGAAAGCCTGTATAATACGCGGTTCGATCCTGATAAATGTATTGTTACCGTTGTGGCGGTTGGCCGCGGCGGTTATCCCCCCGACGCCTGTGAAGGCGACATTAGAGGTTGCTCAATGAGCGAAAAGTTACAGAAAGTTTTAGCGCGCGCCGGGCATGGCTCGCGTCGTGAAATCGAAACCATGATTGAAGCCGGGCGCGTCAGCGTCGACGGCAAGGTCGCCAAGCTGGGCGATCGCGTTGAAGTGACGCCGGCGATGAAAATTCGCCTGGACGGTCATGTCCTGTCGATCAAAGAGTCTGAAGACGTGGTCTGCCGAGTGCTGGCCTACTACAAACCGGAAGGCGAGCTGTGTACCCGCAGCGATCCTGAAGGCCGCCCGATGGTGTTCGATCGTTTGCCTAAGCTGCGCGGTTCGCGCTGGGTGGCGGTAGGGCGCCTGGACGTCAACACCTCCGGTCTGCTGCTGTTCACCACCGATGGCGAACTGGCCAACCGTCTGATGCACCCGAGCCGTGAAGTGGAGCGCGAGTACGCGGTACGCGTGTTCGGCCAGGTCGACGATGCGAAAGTGAAGCAGCTGAGCAAGGGCGTGCAGCTGGAAGACGGCCCGGCCGCCTTCCGCACCATCAGCTTCCAGGGCGGTGAAGGCCTCAACCAGTGGTACAACGTGACCCTGACCGAAGGCCGCAACCGTGAAGTGCGTCGCCTGTGGGAAGCGGTGGGCGTGCAGGTGAGCCGCCTGATCCGTGTGCGCTATGGCGACATCGATCTGCCGAAAGGCCTGCCGCGCGGCGGCTGGGCCGAGCTGGATCTGCCGGCGATCAACTACCTGCGCGAGCTGGTGGAATTGAAGCCGGAAACGGTCAGCAAGATGCCGGTGGAGCGTGAGCGCCGCCGCGTGAAGGCCAACCAGATCCGCCGCGCGGTCAAGCGCCATTCGCAGGTGGCCGGCAGCGGCCGCCGCAGTGCGCCAGGCAGCAAGCCGGGTAAACCGGGCAAGCCGAGCAAACGCAGCTAATCTCTCATTCTGGCCCCGTTCGGGGCCAGAACTTTTGTTACCAATCGATCCCCTGTTGCGCCTTCACGCCCGCATCAAACGCGTGCTTCACCGGCCGCATCTCCGTGACCGTATCCGCCAGTTCCAGCAGATCGCGATGGCAACCGCGCCCGGTCAGGATCACCGTTTGGTGCGCAGGGCGCTCCAGCAACGCGGCCTTCAGCTCTTCCAGTTCCAGATAACCGTAGGTCAGCATGTAGGTCACTTCGTCCAGCAGCACCAGATCCAGGCTGCTGTCGGCCAGCATGCGTTTGCCGTGTTGCCACACCGCCTGGCAGGCGGCGGTATCGCCGGCTTTGTTCTGCGTCTCCCAGGTGAAGCCGGTGGCCATCACCTGAAATTCAACGCCGTGTTGCTGCAGCAGATTCTTTTCGCCATTGGGCCATTCGCCCTTGATGAACTGGATCACCCCGGCGCGCATGCCGTGGCCGACCGCCCGGGTGACGGTGCCGAAGGCGGCGGTGGTCTTACCCTTGCCGTTGCCGGTAAACACCAGCAGCAGGCCGCGCGTGTCCTGCGCCGCGTCGATGCGCGCATCGACCTGTTCTTTCAGGCGCTGCTGGCGCTGTTGATGACGATCTTCCGCCATGAAAACGCTCCTTATTCGGCCGCGCCGGGTTTACGGTTCGGCTGGGCGTCGAAGCTCATGCCGGTTTTGCGGCGGCTGTCTTCGCCCATCAGATACAGATACAGCGGCATGATATCGGCCGGGGTTTTCAGCTTGTTCTTGTCTTCGTGCGGGAAGGCAGATGCGCGCATTTTGGTGCGGGTGCCGCCCGGATTGATGCAGTTCACCCGCAAATTGCGGTTTTTATACTCGTCGGCCAACACCTGCATCATGCCCTCGGTGGCGAACTTCGACACCGCATAGGCGCCCCAGTCTGCGCGGCCGGTGCGCCCGACGCTGGAACTGGTGAACACCAGCGAACCCGCGTGGGATTTCAGCAGCAGCGGCAGCAGCGCCTGAGTCAGCATAAAGGTGGCGTTGACGTTAACCTGCATCACCTCTTGCCACATGGTCATCGACAGGTCGGCCATCGGCGCGATGTCGCCGAGCAGGCCGGCGTTGTGCAGCACGCCGTCAAGGCGGGGGATCTGGCGCGCCAGATCGTCGGCTATCTGCCGGCATTGCTCCGGCGTGGCGTGCAGCAAGTCCAGCGTCACCACCAACGCCGGGGCGCTGCCCTGGGCCGCGATCTCTTGTTGTACCGCCAGCAGCTTGCTCTCGGTGCGCCCCAGCAGCACCAGCCGGGCACCGAAGCGCGCGTAGGTCAGCGCCGCTTCGCGGCCGATGCCGTCGCCGGCGCCGGTGACCAGAATGATACGTTGTTCGAGCAGATCTTGCTTGGGTTGGTAATGCACGATAAATCCTCGCCTGGGTGGCCGTTCTCCCGCAGATATCGGGGAGCAAGAGTGAAACGCGCGGCCGGGGCGGGAGCGAAGGCTCGACCGTCTGCGGGCCGCGCAGCGAATGCGTCTCATCATATTGATGAATAATGGGTGTTATATGCCTTAATCCGCCGGCATTTTCAATGCGTAGCAGGCTGAAATGGCATTCTTTTGTAACAAAAGCGCGGCGGCGACGGCTTGGTTCGGCCGCAAATCGTCCCCATAGTGATGCTCCGTGCGCAATGAATTTTCATTTAGCCGCGACAGCAGCCGCTGCGGTTGGCTAAAATGGGAAGAATCATACTAACAACCTGTAAATAAAGGCGGAATCTGTGGAGTTTATATCTGTTTATGGCCTGTTTCTGGCCAAGGTTGCCACGGTGGTGCTCGCCATCGCCGCGTTGGCCATACTGGCTGTCAGTCTGGGGCAACGCAAGAGCCGCCAGAAAGGGGAGCTGCAGCTGACCGATCTCGGTGAACAGTATCGCGAGATGCAGCGTGATATGCGCCTGGCGCGTATGGATACCGCCGAGCAGAAGGTCTGGCTGAAACAGTTCAAGAAACAGACCAAGGCCGACGACAAGCTGAAAAAGCAGCGCGCCAAGTCCGGCGCGGTCGAGGTGGCCAAGCCGTGCCTGTATGTGCTGGATTTCAAGGGCAGCATGGACGCGCACGAGGTGACCTCGCTGCGCGAAGAGATCTCGGCGGTGTTGGCGGTGGCGTCGGCGCAGGATGAAGTCCTGCTGCGGCTGGAAAGCCCTGGCGGAGTGGTGCACGGCTACGGCCTGGCGGCCTCGCAGCTGGAGCGCCTGCGTAAAGGCGGCATTCGCCTGACGGTGGCGGTGGATAAAGTGGCGGCCAGCGGCGGCTACATGATGGCCTGCGTCGCGGATCGCATCGTGGCGGCGCCGTTCGCCATCATCGGCTCGATCGGCGTGGTGGCGCAGATCCCGAACTTCCACCGCCTGCTGAAGAAGAACGACATCGACGTGGAGTTGCACACAGCCGGGCAGTTCAAACGCACGCTGACGCTGTTCGGTGAAAACACCGAGCAGGGGCGCGAGAAGTTCCGCGAAGATCTGAACGAAACCCACGAGCTGTTCAAACGCTTCGTGCATGAGCAGCGCCCGTCGCTCGACATCGACAGCGTCGCCACCGGTGAGCACTGGTTCGGTTCACAGGCGAAAGAGAAGGGCCTGATTGACGCTATCGGCACCAGCGATGACTTGCTGATCGCCGAGCTGGATAACCACGAAGTGATCGCCGTGCGCTATTCGCGCCGCAAACGCCTGATGGATCGCTTTACCGGCAGCGCGGCGGAAAGCGTCGATCGCTTGCTGTTGCGCTGGTGGCAGCGTGGGGAAAAGCCGCTGCTGTAACGGCGGCGATAGCGTGAATCAGCGGGGGCCGGGCGCCCCCGTTTTCTTTTCTCAATCGACCAGGTGGTATTTTTCCGAAAGCAGATGGGCCAAATGTTTAAACATATTAAATACCGCGGTGGTTTTGGCGGTGGGCAATCCGTCGGCATCCAAAAAGTATTCGCCGCGGAAAACTAAAACGCCGTTTTTTTGTTCAACGTCGGTGGCGATCATGCCGTGCAGATAATCTTCGTGTTGGCGGATGATGTTATTTGCTTCCGCCAGCAGGGCCTCGCGGCCGATAGGGGCAGTATTTGTGCGCATTTATTAGACTCCAAACTAAAAACTCTGCGCATATTCTAACGCCGGTTCGCTTTTATCCGCAAACCGACTAAGGTTTATTTGCCGTCTGGATGGCCATGCGCGGCCGCCGGTTGGCGAAATCGGTCTTTCCGTGCTAATTAGGTTGCGTGACGCTTTTTATCAGGTACAGTGTGGGATTTTGCGGCGTCGGGTGGAAGGTTTTGTTTACGCCATGAATAAAACTCACACAGCCATACTTCTGGGGCATGGGTGAATAGCAGGCAGGATCAACAACTTGCGTTCAGGTTGAGCGGTTGGGCAACCAAAAGGAAAAAATCTGTTGATCTCTTGCCAGACTGCCGCAATATAAAAAAAGAGACACGAATTGCCGCGGCACGGCGAGATAAAAGACTTCTTTTTAGAAGAAATAAATTAGGTAAAGGTAAATATGGGTAAAGCTCTCGTAATAGTTGAGTCCCCGGCAAAAGCCAAAACTATTAATAAATATTTAGGAAGTGACTACGTGGTGAAGTCCAGCGTCGGTCATATCCGTGATTTGCCGACCAGTGGCTCAGCCAGCAAAAAGAGCGCTGACTCAACCGAAGACAAAGCCAAGAAAAAAGTTAAAAAAGATGAGAAGGCGGCGCTGGTAAATCGCATGGGCGTCGACCCTTACCACGGCTGGAAAGCGCATTATGAAATCCTGCCGGGTAAAGAAAAAGTGGTCGCCGAGTTAAAATCGTTGGCGGAAAACGCCGACCACATTTATCTCGCAACCGACCTTGACCGCGAAGGGGAAGCCATCGCCTGGCACCTACGGGAAGTGATCGGTGGGGATGACAAACGCTTTAGCCGCGTGGTGTTTAACGAAATCACCAAAAACGCGATCCAGCAGGCGTTCAAACAGCCGGGCGAGCTGAACATTGACCGCGTCAACGCGCAGCAGGCGCGCCGGTTCATGGACCGCGTGGTGGGCTATATGGTCTCGCCGCTGCTGTGGAAGAAAATCGCCCGCGGCCTGTCCGCCGGCCGCGTGCAGTCGGTGGCGGTGCGCCTGGTGGTTGAGCGCGAGCGCGACATCAAGGCCTTCGTGCCGGAAGAGTACTGGGAGCTGCATGCCGATCTGCTGGCGAAGGGTGAAACCGCGCTGCAGATGGAAGTGACCCACGCGCACGACAAGCCGTTCAAACCGGTCAACCGCGAGCAGACTCACGCCGCGGTCAAGCTGCTGGAAAAAGCCCGCTACACGGTGCTGGATCGCGAAGACAAACCGACCAGCAGCAAACCGGGCGCGCCTTTCATTACCTCCACGCTGCAGCAGGCCGCCAGTACCCGCCTGAGCTTCGGCGTGAAAAAAACCATGATGATGGCGCAACGGCTGTATGAAGCCGGCCACATCACCTATATGCGTACCGATTCCACCAACCTGAGCCAAGATGCGCTCAACATGGTGCGTGGCTACATCGGCGACAACTTCGGCGACAAATACCTGCCGAAGGCGCCGAATCAGTACAGCAGCAAAGAGAATTCGCAGGAAGCGCACGAAGCGATCCGTCCTTCGGACGTGAACGTGCTCGCTGAGCAGTTGAAAGACATGGAAGCGGACGCGCAGAAGCTGTATCAGCTGATCTGGCGCCAGTTCGTTGCCTGCCAGATGACGCCGGCGCAATACGATTCCACCACGCTGACGGTGAAGGCCGGCGATTATCAGCTGCGCGCCAAGGGCCGTACGCTGCGCTTTGACGGCTGGACCAAGGTGATGCCGGCGCTGCGTAAGGGCGATGAAGATCGCACCCTGCCATACGTCGAAATCGGCAGCGAACTGGATCTGCAGAAACTGATCCCAAGCCAGCACTTCACCAAGCCGCCGGCGCGCTACAGCGAAGCCTCGCTGGTGAAAGAGCTGGAAAAACGCGGCATCGGCCGCCCGTCCACCTACGCCTCCATCATCTCGACCATTCAGGATCGCGGTTATGTGCGGGTGGAAAGCCGCCGCTTTTATGCCGAGAAAATGGGCGAGATCGTCACCGATCGCCTGGAAGAAAACTTCCGCGAGCTGATGAACTATGACTTCACCGCGCGCATGGAAGATGGCCTCGATGAGGTCGCCAACAACCAGGCCGAGTGGAAAGCGGTGCTGGACGAGTTCTTCGTCGACTTCAGCGAACAGCTGGAAACGGCGGAGAAGGATCCGGAAGAAGGCGGCATGCGGCCTAACCAGATGGTGATGACCAGCATCGACTGCCCGACCTGCGGCCGCAAGATGGGTATCCGTACCGCCAGCACCGGCGTGTTCCTCGGCTGTTCCGGCTACGCGCTGCCGCCGAAGGAGCGCTGCAAAACCACCATCAACCTGGTGCCGGAAGCGGAAGTGCTCAACATCCTTGAAGGGGATGAGGCGGAAACCAACGCGCTGCGCGCCCGCCGCCGCTGCAAGAAATGCGGTACGGCGATGGACAGCTATCTGATCGACAACCAGCGCAAGCTGCACGTCTGCGGTAACAACCCGGCGTGCGACGGTTACGAGATCGAAGAGGGCGAGTTCCGTCTGAAAGGCTACGACGGCCCGGTGGTGGAGTGCGACAAGTGCGGCTCGGAAATGCACCTGAAAATGGGGCGTTTCGGCAAGTACATGGGCTGCACCAACGAGAACTGCAAAAACACCCGCAAGATCCTGCGTAACGGCGACGTCGCGCCGCCGAAGGAAGATCCGGTGCCGTTGCCGGAGCTGCCGTGCGAGAAGTCGGACGCCTATTTCGTGCTGCGTGACGGCGCTGCCGGCGTGTTCCTGGCGGCCAACACCTTCCCTAAATCGCGCGAGACCCGCGCGCCGCTGGTGGAAGAGCTGGCTCGCTTCAAGGATCGCCTGCCGGAGAAGCTGCGCTATCTGGCCGATGCGCCGGTGGCGGACGCCGAAGGCAATAAAACGCTGGTGCGTTTCAGCCGCAAAACCAAACAGCAGTACGTCTCTTCTGAAAAAGACGGCAAGGCGACCGGTTGGTCCGCGTTCTACGTGGACGGCAAGTGGGTCGAAGGCAAGAAGTAAGGCCAATGTCCCGCCCGCAAGATGAAAAACCAGCCCTGGCGGCTAATGCCGATCGTTTAAGGATCAATTGACCGATCCGGTAGTTGCTGTAAAAAGGGTCCATGGCATCATCATGGACCCTAAAAATGGAACTTTCCCAGGCTCTGGGCATTATCAATTTCACCACACCCGAGCGTGCTCCTTCTCGTTCCGACCTTATCCCCACTGAATTTATCCAGCAAGCCCTGACGCTTACCGATACCGTCACCCTACGCAAGCGAAAACTCCCTCTTGAATCGATGATTTGGCTCGTTGTTGGCAGGGCGGTTTTCTGCAACCGTCCGATAACTGAGATCGTTGGCCTGATGGATATTGTGGACCGAAACGGATGCCCGTTCACTGCCCGCAGTTCGGTTATCC
>NZ_JAVHUX010000023.1:0-8188 GCF_030954545.1 Serratia sp. MF1(2023)
CTGAGCGTGAACATGAAACGACTGCTTGCCGAGGTCAATACCGATGAGCGTAACGTTTTGCATGATGATCCCCTTCAGAAAGAAAAACACCCTGCCAGCGTACCGCTCACAGGGTGGGGGTGACCATCTCATTAACCCGCCCCTGACAGGCGGGAAGAACGGCAACTAAACTTGGCGGGATGCCGCGATTTGAAGTGGTGACGCGGTCATCCCAAGATAGACACAGCTAAACGCGTTCAAAGACGGTGGCGATGCCCTGGCCTAGGCCGATGCACATGGTCGCCAGGCCGAACTGCGCGTCGCGACGTTCCATGTTGTTCAACAGGGTGGTCGAGATGCGGGAGCCTGAACACCCCAGCGGGTGGCCGAGCGCGATGGCGCCGCCGTTCAGGTTGATCTTGTCGTCGATGCTGTCCATCAGCCCCAGATCCTTGATGCATGGCAGCGACTGGGCGGCGAACGCTTCGTTCAGCTCGAACAGATCGATGTCCTGCACGCTCAGGCCGGCGCGTTTCAGCGCCAGCTTGCTGGCCGGCACCGGGCCGTAACCCATGATGGAAGGATCGCAGCCGACGACCGCCATCGAGCGGATGCGGGCGCGGGCCTTCAAACCGAGCGCTTTGGCACGCGATTCGCTCATCAGCAGCATGGCGGAAGCGCCGTCCGACAGGGCGGAAGAACTGCCGGCGGTGACGGTGCCGTTGACCGGATCGAACGCCGGGCGCAGGGCCGACAGGCTTTCGACGGTGGTTTCCGGGCGAATGACTTCATCGAAATCGTAACGGGTCAGCACGCCATCGGCGTCGTGACCGTTGGTCGGTATGATCTCGTTTTTGAAGTAACCCGCCAGCGTCGCCGCATGCGCGCGCTGGTGGGAGCGGGCGGCGAACTCATCCTGCATCTGGCGGCTGATGTTGTGCATCTTGGCCAGCATTTCGGCGGTCAGCCCCATCATCCCGGCGGCTTTGGCCACGCTGCGGCTCAGCCCCGGATGGAAGTCCACGCCGTGGTTCATCGGCACATGGCCCATGTGTTCCACGCCGCCGATCAGGCTGACGTGTGCGTCGCCAACCATGATGGCGCGCGCCGCGTCGTGCAGCGCCTGCATCGAAGAGCCGCACAGGCGATTGACGGTCACCGCCGGCACGCGGTGCGGGATCTCGGCCAGCAGCGCGGCGTTGCGGGCGATGTTGAAGCCTTGTTCCAGCGTCTGCTGTACGCAGCCCCAGTAAATATCATCGATCTCGGCGGCGTCCAGCGCCGGGTTGCGGCTCAGCACTTCACGCATCAGGTGAGCGGAGAGATCTTCGGCGCGCACCTGGCGGAAGGCGCCGCCCTTGGAGCGGCCCATCGGCGTGCGTACGGCATCAACAATAACTACGTTTTCCATCTTTATGACCTCATGCCGGTTGGCGGGTAGCGACGTCGGACAGCGGTGTCGCCACCGGGTAGTAGCTTTCATTGCGTTCGGCCTTGGCGCGCAGACCGGCCGGCACCTGATACAGGGCGCCGAGGTGTGCGTAACGCTGGGCCAGCTCAACGTAGTTGGCGGTGCCGAGCGTATCCAGGTAGCGGAACGCGCCGCCGTGGAACGGAGGGAAGCCAATGCCGTAGACCAACGCCATATCGGCTTCCGCCGGGCTGGCGACGATCTTCTCTTCCAGGCAGCGAACCACTTCGTTGATCATCGGGATCATCATGCGCGCGATGATTTCTTCGTCGCTGATGGTCTGGCGCGGTTGGCTCACTGCGGCCAGCAGCGCATCAGTCTGCTCGTCGTTGTCCTTGCGTGGCCTGCCTTTACTGTCCTGGCTGTAGCGGTAGAAGCCCTGCTGATTTTTCTGACCGAAGCGCTGGTTGTCGAACATCACGTCAATGGCGTCGCGATAGTCTTTGCTCATGCGATCCGGGAAGCCGGCGGCCATTACCGCCTGCGCGTGGTGCGCGGTGTCGATGCCCACGACGTCGAGCAGGTAGGCCGGGCCCATCGGCCAGCCGAACTGTTTTTCCATCACTTTATCAATATGACGGAAGTCGGCGCCGTCGCGCAGCAGCAGGCTGAAGCCGGCGAAATACGGGAACAGCACGCGGTTGACGAAGAAGCCCGGGCAGTCGTTCACCACGATTGGCGTTTTGCCCATGCGGCTGGCGTAGGCCACCACTTTGGCGATGGTGTCATCGCTGGTCTGTTCGCCGCGGATGATTTCAACTAGCGGCATGCGGTGTACCGGGTTAAAGAAGTGCATGCCGCAGAAGTTTTGCGGGCGCTTCAGCGATTTTGCCAGATGATTAATCGGAATGGTCGAGGTGTTCGACGCCAGAACGGTGTCCTCACCGATCAGGGTTTCCACTTCCGACAGCACGGCGGCTTTGACCTTCGGATTCTCGACGACCGCTTCAACGATCACCTGCGCGCGCTCGATGCCGGCGTAGTCCAGCGTCGGCTGAATGGTCGAGAGCACCTGCGCCATTTTCAAGCCATCCAGCTTGCCGCGCTCCAGTTGCTTATTGAGCAGCTTGGCCGCTTCGTTCATGCCCAGCGTCAGCGACTTGTCGCTGATGTCTTTCATGATCACCGGCACGCCTTTCAGCGCCGATTGGTAAGCGATGCCGCCGCCCATGATGCCGGCGCCCAGTACCGCCGCCTGTTTCGGCGCATCCACATTCTTGGCCAGCTTTTTCGCCTGGCCCTTCACGAACTGATCGTTAAGGAAGATGCCGACCAGCGCGCGCGCTTCGTTGGAACGCGCCAACGGCACGAAGCTGGCGGTTTCCAGTTTCAGCGCTTCATCGCGGCCCAGTTTGGCGGCGGCTTCAATGGTTTTCACTGCGGTCATCGGCGCCGGGTAATGTTTCCCGGCAGTCTGCAGCACCATGCCTTTGGCGGTGGTGAAGCTCATCGCCGCTTCAATCGGGCTGAGCTTCAGCGGCTCCAGCTTAGGTTGACGCGCGGCGCGCCAGTCCAGCTTGCCGTCGATCGCCTGTTGCAGCATTTTCAGCGCCGCTTCGGCCAGTTTTTCCGGTGCCACCACCGCATCCACCAGGCCGACTTTCAACGCGTCTTTGGCGCTGACGTCTTTACCGGCGGCGATGATTTCCAGCGCGCTGTCGTTACCCAGCAGGCGCGGCAGGCGGACGGAACCGCCGAAGCCCGGCATGATGCCCAATTTGGTTTCCGGCAGGCCGATGCGCGCATCCGGTGAGGCGACGCGGAAATCGGTCGCCAGAATGCATTCGCAACCGCCGCCGAGCGCATAGCCGTTAATGGCCGAAATGGTCGGCACCGGCAAATCTTCCAGCCGGTTAAAGATGTTGTTGGCGAACACCAGCCACTCTTGCAGCTTTTCAGCCGGTGCGGCGAACAGAGAAAGGAATTCGGTGATATCGGCGCCGACGATAAACGCGGCTTTGGAGGAACGCAGCAGCAGCCCTTTCAGCTCAGGCTGGTTTTCCAGCACGGTGAGCGCTTCGCCCAGGCTGGCGACGGTGCGGGTGTCCAGCTTGTTGACCGAGCCCGGTGCGTTGAACACCAGCTCGGCGATGCCGTTATCGAGCCAGTGCAGTTGTAATGTTTCGCCTTGGTAGAGCATGTCTATCTCCTGAATCAGCGTATGATCTGGTATGACCAGATGATGAGGAGTGTGGTTTTTATGTTAAAAATATGCAAATGAGAGATTGCATATTTGCAGGTCGGATCACATCTCACCAAGTTAGCGTTTTGATTTAAAACGAAGTTATATTTTATGTGCTATCGGCATTTGCTGGCGGTTGTCGGTCTTCATACACTTGCCAGCGGCGATTTATCATTCAGGCGAGGTTAGGCATGAATAAGGCGGCTGGTGTCATGGCGACGACGATGCGGGGCTGACGATGGCACTCGGCTGGCTAAGGTTAAACTGCGGATGTAACGGCATTTGCCGGGAATTGCGAGCTGCTCCGCATGCCCAACGCGATGAGGTTGGTGCGCCGGAGCGCTGTGTTAAGATGACTTCTTTCGTGCTAAGGCATAAGGGTAATGTGATGGAAACGCTGGCTTCTTTGTATAACGACCACCTGGCAGAGCTGCAAAAACGCGCGCGCGAAGTGCTGGAGCGCAACAAGTTGGATGCGCTGCTGATTCACTCCGGTGAACTGCAAAAGGTATTTTTGGACGACCATAGCTATCCGTTCAAAGTGAACGCGCATTTCAAAGCCTGGGTGCCGGTGACGTCGGTGCCGAACTGCTGGTTGTGGATTGATGGCGTCAACAAGCCGAAGCTGTGGTTCTACTCCCCAGTCGACTACTGGCACAGTGTAGAGCCGCTGCCGGACAGTTTCTGGACCAAATCCCTTGAATTGATGCCGCTGGCCAACGCCGACGCTATCGCCCAGCAGCTTCCGCCGCAGCGCGAGCGCGTGGGCTATATCGGTTATGCGCAACAGCGCGCCCGCGATCTCGGCATCCCTTCGGAAAATATCAACCCGAAAGCGGTGTTGAACTACCTGGATTTCCACCGTTCGATCAAAACCGGCTACGAGCTGGCCTGCATGCGCGAAGCGCAGAAGACGGCGGTAACCGGCCATCGTGCGGCGCATGAAGCCTTCCTCTCCGGCATGAGCGAGTTCGACATCAATCTGGCCTACCTCACGGCGACAGGCCACCGCGATACCGACGTGCCTTACGACAACATCGTGGCGCTGAACGAACACGCTTCGGTATTGCACTACACCAAGCTAGATCATCAGCCGCCGGCCGAATCCCTGAGTTTCCTGATCGACGCCGGCGCGGAATACAACGGCTACGCCGCCGATCTGACCCGCACCTACGCAGCGCAAAGCGGCAGCGAATTCGCCCATCTGGTGAAAGATCTCAACGGTGAACAGCTGGCGCTGATCGACACCATCAAAACCGGCGTGCGCTATACCGACTACCATGTGCAGATGCACCAGCGCATCGCCAAGCTGCTCAAGAATCACAAGCTGGTGAACGGCCTCAGCGAAGAGGCGATGGTTGAAACGGGCATCACTACGCCGTTCCTGCCGCACGGGCTGGGCCACCCGCTGGGCTTGCAGGTGCACGACGCCGCCGGCTTTATGCAGGACGAGCAAGGCACCCATCTGGCGGCGCCGGCCAAGTATCCGTTCCTGCGTTGCACCCGCGTGTTGCAGCCGGGCATGGTATTGACCATCGAGCCTGGTCTGTACTTCATCGAATCTCTGTTGGCGCCGTGGCGCAGCGGTGAGTTCAAGCAGCACTTCGCCTGGGATCGCATCGATGCGCTGAAGCCGTATGGCGGCATCCGTATCGAAGACAACATCGTGATCCACGAAAAGCGCATCGAGAACATGACGCGCGATCTGAACCTGGCCTGATGCGGCCGTATCCGATACCGGCGGAAGCAACCTGCTTTACCGAAGAAATAAAGAAGAGCCGTTTTATCACCCTGCTGGCGCCGACCAGCGGGGTAGAAGCGGCAAAGACGTTTATTCAGCAGGTGCGGGACGAGCACCCGGCGGCGAGGCACCATTGTTGGGCCTTCGTCGCCGGCAGCCCCGATGACTCGCAGCAGTTGGGATTCTCCGACGACGGAGAGCCGTCGGGTACCGCCGGCAAACCGATCCTCGCGCAGCTCATGGGCAGCGGTATCGGGGAAGTGACCGCCGTGGTCGTTCGTTACTACGGCGGCGTCAAGTTGGGCACCGGCGGATTGGTGAAAGCCTATGGCAACGGTGTTCAACAGGCGTTGAAGCAGCTGGCGTTGGCTCAAAAGGTGCCGGAAGTCGAATATATCTTGCAGTGCGACTATGCGCAGTTGGCGTTGGTGGAGAACTTGCTGCAGCAAACCGCAGGTCGGATCCTGCAGGGTGAATACGGCGCCGCCGTCGTGCTGCATCTGGCGTTGCCGGCCACGGAGGTCGAGCTGTTTGGGAATAAATTGCGTGATCTCAGTCGCGGTAATTTGCAATTAACCCCCATTTCGCAATAATTCCTCCCAATTGAATTGCTAAGGATCGTGCTGAAATGCATTTTCGCGCCATAACCCGTATCGTTGGTCTGCTGGTCATCCTGTTCTCCGGGACGATGTTTATTCCTGGCTTGGTGGCATTGATTTACCGCGATGGGGCGGGGCGCGCGTTCAGCCAAACCTTCTTCGTGGCGCTGACCATCGGTCTGATGCTGTGGTGGCCGAACCGCAAACAGAAACACGAGCTGAAACCCCGCGAAGGCTTCCTGATCGTCGTGCTGTTCTGGACCGTGCTGGGCAGCGTGGGGGCATTGCCGTTCCTGTTTTCTGAACGGCCCAACTTGTCGCTGACCGACGCCTTCTTTGAATCCTTCTCGGGGCTGACGACCACCGGTGCGACGACGCTGGTGGGACTGGATTCGCTGCCGAAGGCCATTCTGTTCTATCGCCAAATGCTGCAATGGATGGGCGGCATGGGGATCATCGTGTTGGCGGTGGCGATACTGCCGATACTCGGCGTCGGCGGCATGCAGCTGTATCGGGCGGAAATGCCCGGGCCGCTGAAAGATAACAAGATGCGCCCGCGCATCGCCGAAACAGCCAAAACCCTGTGGCTAATCTATGTGTTGCTGACCGTAGCCTGTGCGCTGGCGCTCTGGGGAGCAGGAATGTCGGTGTTCGATGCCATCGGCCACAGTTTCTCGACCATCGCCATCGGCGGCTTTTCTACCCACGACGCCAGTATCGGTTATTACGCCAGTCCGACCATCAACACCATCATCGCCGTGTTCCTGCTGATTTCCGGCTGTAACTACGGCCTGCACTTCGCTTTGCTCAGCGGCCGCAGTCTGAAGGTATATGGGCGCGATCCTGAATTCCGCATGTTCATCTTCGTCCAGCTGACGCTGGTGGTGGTGTGCACGTTGGTGCTCTGGGGACATGGCGTCTATAAGAGCGGTATGGAAACGCTCAATCAGGCGTTCTTCCAGGTGGTATCGATGGCGACCACGGCCGGTTTTACGACCGACAGCATCGCCAAGTGGCCGCTGTTCCTGCCGATGCTGTTGTTGTGTTCGGCATTCATCGGCGGCTGCGCCGGCTCGACCGGCGGCGGCCTGAAGGTGATCCGTATTCTGCTGTTGTACCTGCAGGGCTCGCGCGAGTTGAAAAGGCTGGTGCACCCTAACGCGGTCTATACCATCAAATTGGGCAACCGCGCGCTGCCGGAACGCATTCTGGAGGCGGTGTGGGGATTTTTCTCCGCCTATGCGCTGGTGTTTATCGTCAGCATGCTGGCGATCATTGCTACCGGCGTTGATGATTTCTCCGCGTTTGCCGCAGTGACGGCAACGCTGAATAACCTCGGCCCCGGCCTGGGCGTAGTGGCGGATAACTTCACCACGATGCCGGCGGCGGCCAAGTGGATCCTGGTGGTGACGATGCTGTTCGGGCGCCTGGAAGTGTTTACATTGCTGGTGCTGTTCACGCCAACCTTCTGGCGTGAGTGAGCCTGATATAAGGAGTACGCCATGAAGGCATTGATACTTTATTCGAGCCGTGACGGGCAAACACGTGCTATCGCTTCTTATATAGCAAGCAAATTGCAGGATACGCTGCGCTGTGAGGTGATCGATCTGCTGCAGGCGGAACAGGTCGACCTTAATCAGTATCAGTTGGTGATGATCGGTGCTTCTATCCGTTACGGGCACTTTAACCCGGCGCTGGATAAATTCGTCAAACGTCATGCCGAGCAGCTGAATCGAATGCCGAGCGCGTTCTTTGCCGTGAACCTGACGGCGCGCAAACCGGAAAAGCGCTCGCCGCAAACCAACGCTTATACCCGCAAGTTTCTGCTGACCTCGCCGTGGCAGCCAAAACAGTGCGCGGTGTTTGCCGGCGCATTGCGTTATCCGCGCTATCGCTGGTTCGACCGCATCATGATTCAATTTATTATGCGTATGACGGGTGGTGAAACGGATACCAGTAAGGAAGTGGAGTACACCGATTGGCAGCAGGTCGATCGTTTCGCCCAGGAATTTAGCCAGATCCCGTACGAAAAGTGACAAAAACGCGGGTTTTGCCAGCGTTTTGCCGAAAAAATCCGCGCTTGAAAAGTTTTTTGCATTTAGGGGTTGCGGCCTGCCGAGAACTCCCTATAATGCGCCTCCACTGACCGGGAACAACGACTGACAAGCCGCCGGGTCAGCGAGAAGACAGCGAAATAAACGCTTGACTCTCCGGGC